>NZ_DIXC01000030.1 GCF_002435945.1 Mesotoga sp. UBA6090 | reverse complement strand
TTTCCTATACACTGAGGAAGAGCCAATCTTGAGATTCATTTCTATTCCCTCGAAGATCTTCTCGATTTCTATTTCAGTGATTTCTCGAATTGATTCAAATATCTCTTCAGGGGTAAATTTCAATGCGGCGGAAGGGACGAATTCCTCACTTGAGGGAACCTTTTTTCCGTCTATCTGTAATAAAACGACATTCGTGTGACTGTCGATTATCCTGCACAGCGCAGAGTGATTCTGATTAGACACCGAGGCTTCTATGAATACGCCAGATAGATCTTGATCACAGATCACACTGACCAGACCCTTGTCTATCATCTCTCTTGCGAGATCGACTGATTCAATTCGGCAAGGTTTAAGTGCCTCAAGCTGGAGGCCCGTATCTCCACATACAGCACCTAAAGCGGCAGCAAACTCATTTCCCTTTTCATTTGTACCTGGAATTCCAACGTACATTCCGTTCTTGTACACATTGGCACTGGTAGTTACTTCGACTTTTTCTATCTTTTCTTCGAGTTTGCTTGCTGCAAGAGCAACACAAAATGCGATCGCTCCAGGTTCCGTGCTTCCAAGTGCAGGCTAACTTCTCTTTGAAGGTATTGTTCAAGAAAACGCATCCTTCACCTCCACCACCAACAACCAAGTTTAGCACTGCTTTCGAATCTGTGCAGATATCTAAATCTCTTGAGGTTGTCATCCTTAAGGAGATAGGTACTTAAGCTCTTCCAAGCTTCCAGAATTGAGAGTATGCTAAGTTAAGGCAAACAATGCTCAGAATTTTCTAAGATGAAATCATTGATGAATCAGAGGACTCAGACATCAAGAATTGCGAGCTGCCCTGCTATTTCAGTGCTTTCTTAGAAGCAAACCTCTTGCCGAAAATTGAGAAGGTTGAGTGCCCTGGTTCATGGAGTGTGGCAAGCGGCCCAGATCAACTATTCTTTACGAGTCATCAGAATCTTGATCGTGTAATTCGTCAGGAAGTGATTGAAGTGCTCAGAGATTGCGTTTTACAGGAGTATGAGACAATGATGACATCATCTTATGAGATCTATGATCTTGAAGAATTGCAGACTGACTTGTCGTTGTTCTCGAAGAGTAAGGTATTATAGCGATACGATCGAGAAGCAAAGGGGGGCGAGAAAGGATTGTCCAAAAAAGGAAGTCAGTAACGGATGGAGAATTCTTAGATGTGATCTGAGAGAGACTCCCACGAAAGTAGATATCAATTGTCGACGCTTCCCAAACTTCAAAGAGATCGTGCTTGTATATCTTCTGAGCAGAAAGGCTTCACTTCAGCTCCATTCGATGGAGAGTTCAGCCTGGAATTCAAGAAATAGAATACTACTCATTAAAGTCGCAAATGGTATGCTGTTTTTTTGTCCAAGTTCAGATTGAAGAACTCTGACTAGCGCCTTTGAGTAAGAATATGCAATGATATAATCAGTTGGATCAATTTTTGCTGTCCATTCCCGGAGGGAATTATGGGAGTCTGTAGACGCAGCTTGTTTGCTTCGTTGGAGACAATCTTCTCTTATATGTCAGTTGAGGAACGGAGCATAACGAAGCTGTGCGATGTTCTAATGATAGCCGGCAAGGCTCTTTGCGCAGATAGTCTTGCGCTCTACGAGTTCGAGGAGGTGTCGGATGGGTCTCTTTTCACGAGACAAATCTTCGAATGGAAGAGCGAGACGAAGGAAGTCGAAAGGATTTTCAGCGGAAGAAACGAAGACAATAATGATCGCTGGATTGAGAGAATCCTTGGAGCGAAGAAGGATGGAATCATCTCAGGGAGATCCGGGGGCGCATTAGTAATAGCCAATTCCTCAGGCTCAGCCGGATTGGCTCTAGTCTGCAAAGACAAGTCTCTGGACAGAGATTGGACAGAAGATGAGAAGGCCTTCTTGAGGTGCTTGATCAGTTCTATTTCTCTCAGTTTTGAAGAATGTCTTTCGGAAGAAACACCCCAAGTTGAAGAAGTGCTGCTGAAGGAGAGACTACTAAGAAGCGACGAATTGCTAAAGAATTTTGAAGGAAACGTTCTGGACATTCTTGCAGTGGCAGATAGAGAATTGATTTTCAATTACGTATCCCCTTCGGCGGTGAATACACTGGGCTTCACCCCAGAGGAGTTGGTAGGAACAAAGGCTTTTGATCTGATTGATCGGAGAGACGTTGAGAGGGTCATTGAGGAATCGAAAAAGCTTGCTACAGAGAAGAAAAATGGTTCCTTCAGGTATAGAACAAAGACAAAGAGCGGCAGAGTGTTATGGATGGAAACGGGCGTCAGTCCTATACTTAAGGGTAATGAAATAGAAGGTTGGACGATGTCTTCGAGAGATGTTACGAGCGAAATGAAGCTTCAGGCTGAGTTGAGGACCAGAGACAGCATGATGGTCTTCATGAACGATCTGTATGTCTTAGTTTTGAGCGGTGACAATCTCCAGGAAGCCGCTTCGAAGATTGTGAATCGTGCTTATGAAGAAAAGGGCATAGTGGGTTGCAGAATTGTCTTTAGTGAAGAGGATCGCTTCGATCTCGAGGTTTCAAGAGGTAATACGGAAATCTTCCCGATAGACGTAAAAGGTGATCCCGAAGTTCTGAGTAAGCTCAGCAGTAATCACATACTTCTAGAAAACATAGTCGATGATGGAATCGAATTAAGATACGTTTGTATCGCACTTGAGTCAAACAACGAGGTTATCGGGGCCTTTGAAAGTGTTGCAGAGAGGGTGACAGGCTTAACTGAGGAGAGTATGGACCTCTACAGGCTCATTGGCACCACCATTTCGTTTTCACTAAACAATATAAAGAACTTTGTGACGACGAAAAGAAATCACATCACGTCTGAATCTTTGAGAAAGGCGACCGAGGCGATTACGAAAGATCTAGACATGAACACCGTAATAGAATCCATCGTTGGAGGACTCAGACAGGTCATTCCATTTTACAGTGCTGCGGTTGAGCTAATCGATGGCGACCAACTACTGATAGTAGGTGGTAGCTGGCCGGGGAGAGACTCTTTCCTTGGAACGAGGTTTACCATGGAGATTGGAAGTCCTGGCTATGATGTTGCCAAGAAGAAACGAATAGTCCTTGCTGAATATGCTCAAAAGAGATACCATCAGTTCAACAGACCGGATTTTGCTTTCATAAAATCTTGGATGGGCGTACCCCTCCTTATTGAAGATGAACCTATTGGAATGATTGCCGTTGACAGCGAGATTGAAAGGGCTTTCAGGAAGCGGCATTTGGAAGCTCTGAAAGCATTTGCAGATATTGCTGCAATAGGAATAAATAACGCCCGCCTTCACGAGGAGGTAAGAGATCTTTCAATAAGGGACTACCTTACTGGTGTTTACAACAGGAGAGGTCTTTTCGAACTTGGAGAAAGGGAAATTGAAAAGGCAAAGCGTTATGGAACCAAGATGGGCTTGATAATGTTTGACTTAGATAACTTCAAAAAGCTTAACGATAGATTGGGCCATCTTGGAGGAGATTTTGTTCTAAAGAGAGTGGCACAAATCTGCTGCAAGATTCTTAGGGCAGCAGACATATTTGGTCGGTACGGTGGGGATGAGTTTATAGTGATATTGCCTATGACCGACCCAAGACGTACTGAAGAAGCGGCATTTAGAATATGCCGCGCATTTCGGGAGACGGATATTGAGTATAATGGAATTCCGTTGGAAGTTAGTGCCAGCTTTGGCATAGCAAGTCTTATGGGACAGGAAGACGAGCTTGAAGAAATGATCAAGAGAGCAGACAAAAATCTGTATGTCTCGAAAAGCTCTGGGGGAGATAAGGTAACTTGAGGACCGAAAAGTGAACAGTAGAAAATGGGATGCGAGGAGCGTAAACATGAGTCTCGAGGCACAACTCAGAGAGAGAAAGAGCTGAACCTATTGAATAGCTTTTCGAGAATCGTTGATAGAGTTGAAAACTCTATAGAAGACATTCTGATTAGTCTTCTGAGAATACTTCCCGATGCATTTATAGATTCAGTAAATACCCTAGGAGTTATTGCGCGCAACGATAAAGTGTACGAATCGGGTAAGACCCTGAAAAGCGACCGGTTCATTCGTGAACCGATAAAGAAAAGAGGCAAAGAGGTAGGAAGTGTAACTGTCTATTACTGTGGTGACTGCGAAATTCCATTTCTCAATGAAGAAGGTCAGATGGTTCTTTCAGTAACAGAGAAGCTTGGGAAAACCATTCAGCGCATTGAGTCATCTGAAGCTCTTAATGAGAGTGAAGAGCGATACAGAGTCACTCTATCAAGCATAGGAGATGCGGTTCTTGCAACCGATGGATTTGGTATGATCGTGTTTGCGAATGGTTTTGTTCCAAGTTATTCTGGTTAGTTGGCTTCTCATTTTCTTAGTGGGAACAACTAGTTCTTAAGATGAAAGCTGGGTAAGATGCTAACGGATTTCTTAATGCGGCACAGTTTCAGCTCAAGCTGCGCACAGGGCGGAACCTGACAGTTTCTTCTTCGTTGTTTTTAAGGTGATACGGAAATCCGGCTTATTTTCGGATCTTTTCTTGTCTCACGATAAGCCTGAAAAGACCATTGTAAAAGTATCTTAGAATAAGTATCTTGGTTTATATGCGAAAAGGTTGTTTCGCGATTGATGAACTTGAGTAATATAATCTCTAGTATAACCCAATTGATTCTCATTTCGGAGGGTGATACACAGATGCTTCAGCTGGAGAAAGTATCGAGAATTTACGAAACAGGCGAACTGAAACAGACGGCACTTAACGAAGTCTCTATTTGTTTTTCTAAGAACGAGTTTGTCGCGATTCTTGGGCCCAGTGGCTCGGGCAAGACCACACTTTTGAACATCATAGGTGGCCTCGACAGATGCGACCATGGAGACCTTGTTATAAATGGAAAATCAACAGAGAAATTCACTGACTGGGAACTTGATGCGTATAGAAACAAAAGCATCGGGTTTGTCTTTCAAAGCTTTAACCTGATTCCACACCTCAGCATTCTGGATAACATCCAGATGGGCATGATACTTGGCGGTGTTCCCTCTTTAGAGAGAAAGAAAAGAGCGATGAACCTGTTAAAAAGAGTAGGTCTGTCTGATCAGGCGCATAAGAGACCCTGTCAGCTTTCTAACGGACAGATGCAGAGAGTTGCTATTGCTAGAGCTCTTGCCAACAATCCAGACATCATTCTTGCGGACGAACCTACAGGTTCTCTAGATTCTCAGACTGGTGAACAGACGATAGAGCTTATAAGGGAGATGGCGGAGAATAAGCTGGTGATTATGGTTACTCACAACGAAGAGATCGCGAAGAAATTTGCAGATAGAGTGATCATACTTCGTGACGGTTCCATTGCTTCCGATAGCAGAGTTGCGAACGAATCCGATCCGCATTCGGAACTCCAGATCAAGAAGACAAGAATGGATTTCCCAACGGCGCTAAAGCTTTCGGCTACCAATATTCTAACGAAGAAATGGCGTACCGCGCTTACAGTTCTAGCTTCAAGTATAGGAATCGTGGGAATCTTTCTTGTTCTATCATTATCGAGTGGCTTCGGGAAACAACTGGCAGATTTCGAAGCACAGACTCTGTCGACCTTCCCTATAATGGTCAGTCAGACAACGGTAGATATTGATTCTCAGAATTACCAACGTTTCGAATCCGAAATGAGACTTTCCGATGCCGAAGAGCTGTTTATCTATCCTTATGATCCCAGTGACGAGATTTTGATTCATAACAACGATTTGTCTGACGAGTATCTTGAGTATGTTGAAAGCATAGATCCGAAGCTTCTTTCAGGATTCACATATACTCGACACGTTAACATGAATCTTGTTGCTGGATACGGAGAAATGGCAAAGACGATTGATCAGACTCAGGTGAACTTCACCTCCTATCCTGAGAACTTGGATCCAGAAAGTCCAGGTTATCTGGAGAGTAACTTTGATCTGGTTGCCGGTTCCTTCCCGAGAAAACCTACGGATCTTGTAATGATTGTCAAACAAGACAACAGAGTATCCAAGGGAGTTCTGCAGGCATTGGGCGTAGATTATAACAGAGAAAAAATCGCTGTTGAAGACATAGTTGGATTAAGAATCAAGGCAGTCAGTAATGATGATTTCTACGTGAAGAACGGGATGCGCTTCTCACCAAAGACGTCAATGAGCGATCTGATCGAGCTTTATTATGGTGAAGTCGGAATACTTCTTGAGATTTCTGGAATTATTAGGGCGAAGGAGCAAATTAAGTTTTCCGTTCTAGACGAAGGATTAGCATATTCCGATCGCCTTGCTCGGATGTTCATAGAAGATGCAATGAAATCGGAGATAGTTAAGGCTCAGAAGGAGCTCTATGTGAATATCCTAACTGGAGAGCAGTTTGCTTCAGATCTCTTCAACGTTCTTTCAGTTATCCCTCCAGATATCACTTCCAGGTTAATTGGAGGTATCACCCTACCCGTAACCAAGAGAAACACTCTTCAGAAGCTAGGGGCGTTTGAAACACCAGTTTCGGTTGTGCTTTATCCAAAGGACTTTAAATCAAAGCAGAAGGTTCTCGACTATCTCGATGTCTGGAACGAAGGTAAGAGTGATGAGGACAGAGTAATTTACATAGATCTTGCTTCGACTATAACGGGATTACTTGACGGAGTGCTGAGCGCCTCAACAATTGTTCTGTTGTCTTTCGCCATGATTTCTCTTGCGGTTTCTCTGATCATGATAGGTATCATCACTTACATTTCTGTGACAGAGAGAACCAAAGAGATAGGTATACTAAGGGCACTGGGCGCGAGAAAAATAGATGTTGCCAGGGTCTTTAATGCCGAAAACTTTATAATTGGGGCATTCTCTGGGATTTTGGGCATATTCATCGCCTCCTTGTTGATTCTCCCAGTGAACTCAATAATTGAAAGAATGACTGGCTTACCAGATGTCGCCTATCTGAATCCCCTCTTTGCTCTAGGTCTAGCAGGTGCAAGCGTAATACTGACGATTTTGGGTGGCCTGATTCCCGCAAAAATGGCTGCCAGGAAGGATCCCGTGGAAGCTTTGAGAAGTGAATAGAGTCAAGTAGGTCTAAGCTGTTTTTTGCATATTGTTCTGAAACTGCGCGAACTGAAAGCTTCTTTGCCACAGCGTCTCGGGCTTTTTAAACGTAGGGAGACATCTCCTATACAGTAACATGTTTCAACGGCTTGCTCGGAGCAAATGAAGGGGATCCCATAGCACAATAGCCTCTTGTTTCGCTTTTTACTTGCCGGCGCGGCTCCCGCCGCAATGTGTCTTCACAAAAGGCCGAAATCATGATCCAGGGATATAAAGATTGAAAGCGCTTGTGATATTCGTAACTTCTACTGCGGGCATTCTAGCAAGCTTGCCGGAGTCGAATCCAAAAAAGATTAAGTACACCGATTCCGGTGCTCCAGTTCTTACATAAGCATCCTTTCCCACCATTAGTGTGTACTTGGTCTCTATCTCTGGATTCTTGAAATAATAGAATTTCTCTTGAGATAGACCCGGCGCGAAATTCTTCTGAAAGAAATAGGTTGAGTCTGTAGAGGCTTTCTTCATCCCAACCCAGATATCTTTCGTTCCCGTCACAAAAACTCTGAAGTACGGTCTATCCTTTGCGTTCTGCGCTTCCGTAATAATTGCTTCGAGATCCACAGAGGTGTTCGAAAGATAGTTCTTCGCAATGATATACTGCTCAAGAGTTCCACCCGACCCGAGCAGTCTTTCAACGCTCGTGAGCTTTGCCTTGAAGTCGTCCTCTATTGCCTGAAGCTCTTCATCATATTGCCTGCGCATCTGCACAAGTTCGGCTCTCATTTGACCGACCCTGTTTACTGCTATCAATGAAAACACGAAACCGATTATTGCAGCCATTATCAAAAAGAGCCCAATAGCAAGTGCTGGAGAGGTTCTTCGTCTCTTAGCCATTCTCTACCTCTTTTTCCCGCAAAAGAAGAGATGCTCTGAACGAGCAAAGGTCTCGTGGTTCCTACAATATTTGTGTTCCCAATCTGCAGCTACACTTATTCCGGCAGCCAGAGCATGTTCGTCGTAAGGATAAAAGGCAACTGTCGATGCAATATCGACGAGATCAAACATGGTCTCGTTAAGAAAGGATTCAATTTCGTTTGAGAAGTAGGGCTTCGTAATAAAGCGTTTGTTGCTTACCGATCTGTCGCCTATAGGGATTTCACCTTGCTCGATGAGTCTCTTCGCCATCATGTACTCTCCCCTTGAAAGAAAGTCATGTAAGAAGGCCCATGCGTTGTCAACTGTCGCTAGAAATGAGCCACCAATTTTGAGAACCCTATGTGACTCATTGAGCACTTTGATTGGGTCCCTTGCATACGAAAGAAGATCACCCATTGCAAGAACGATATCGAAACTCTCATTCTCAAATGGCAGATTCTCAGCATTGGAATGGATGAATGCAATTTTGAGATCTGCAATATCTGCCTTCACTGAAGCAACCTTCAACATTTCCTTTGCAAGATCAACGGCAACAACTTCATGACCCTTCTCGGCGAGATAAAGAGCCCACTTTCCTGTACCGGTCCCGAGATCAAGAGCCTTGCCCGCCGTTTTCACATGATCTTCAATAAGCCTTTCAACTACAACGTGATAGAGCTTCCAGTAAGCTTCTTCATACATGTAGTCATATCTTCCAGCGATTTCATTGTAGTATTCCCAAGATTCCCTCAAACCTTAGCACCTCACAAGAAGAGTAGATGATCTTAAGGAAGCAACTAACTATAGTATAATACATAACTTGGATGGGATTCAGATACTGCGTCTTGGGATGGAGTAGCTCTTGGAAGTCAGTATGAGATTGTTTTGATGAACCTTTTCTCCTCATCAAAATGGGAAGGAAGACAGCTGAAGAAAGACTGTTGGATGATAAGTCAAAGAGGTTTTTTGTAGGAGACACAGTTCCTTTTCATGCTTGAGTAGCGTCGATGCCGAAAAGGTTCGAATTTCGAAAATAACTTCTTTTGATTCTTTTGGGGAGTTTTTTCCTCATTTGGAGAGGGATAATTTGGCGAAAAGACAAGTTCTGCGATCAACGGAATCGAATCACTGTAGCTGGAAGATGATTAGCCAGGACTTAAAGTCTTGGCTACTGAAATGGAACTGGAACAGTTATTGTACTGGAGGACTTTCCTTTCTGAAGAACTCGTCCAGCTTCTTTCCCATATTTCTCATGAAGGCGTTTATGTCTGCAGACCTCCTCAAGTGTGACCAGAACAGCAGGATACCTATTGTCGCGCCAATGTTATTGTAAATCAAATCAGTCATTGTGTCATCGAGGCTGTTCTCTTGAGCCATTCTATAACCGGGATAGCCGCCGAAAATCTTGTCTGAAACAAACTCCAAAATCTCCCAGAATACGCCTACCATATTGACAATAGCAATGCCGGAAAGCCAGACTTTCCATTTAATTGCCCTGGGAGGAAGATTCGACCACGCTATTGCTGAACCGAAAATAAACGGAAAGAGTAAACATCCTCCCCAAAATCCTCCAAAGATGTGAAGAAAGGCATCAAAATGGGTGAAGTTGTTGTAGAATCCAAGCCAAACCCCAAAGAAACTGTGCAATACAAGATGTAGCAATGTGAGGAATCTGGTCTCTTCGAACACTGGGACGCCGGTAATTCCCTGAAATATCCATGTTGAATAGCCAAGAAATGCTATAAAGATATAGCCAAGTATATGAGGTAAATTAAAATCTCTAATTGATGCAAAAACTGGAACAAACAGAAGAAAAGAACAAACGATATTCGTCCATTTAAGGATCTTGTAGATCCTGACATTGCTTGTGAGAATCGACTTGTTAATGGTCGGTTTATCGATTAGCGTTTCACCGAAACTTCGTGAGTATGCGCCTAGAATTTCGATCACATTCTTTGTAGTCACTTCCAGCCCCCGTCCATTGTCTTTTGTTCAATTATACTCAACTTTGACAGTAAAAGGCAAGAAATCGATATGCATCACAAATAATCTACTCGAAAAGGGTAACGTTGCATCAAAAATAAAACTACTCGAAAGGTAAGGATCAAGGGGATAATCTTCGCGAATGCCAAGTTGAAAGAGGTAGATGCGAAGATGAAGAGAATAGACATGACTGGATTGATTGAGAAATACTCAAAGAAGTACAGGGAGGCTGAAAAGACCAGGAAAAGATGGCTTCGGAAATAAAATACGATGGCAAATACGTTCTAAGAACGAACACAAAACTAACCAATAAAGAGGTTGCTCAATCATACAAATTACTGTGGAAAGTAGAGAGGGCGTTCAGGGAACTGAAGAGCGGACTCGATCTTCGTCCCATATACCATTACACAGACATGAGGGTGAAGGGCCACATAATGATTTGTTTCCTTGCACTTGTAATGGAAACTGCCTTATGCAGAAAGCTGAAAGAGATTGGAAGTACTTTCTCTTACGCAGAAATGCTTGAAGACTTGAAAGAGATAAGGGCGGTTGAGCTAACTGTAGAAGGCAAACGCTTTCTTGCAAGGACTGAAATGATGAACAATGCTTACGAGGCTTTCAAAGCACTCAAAATAAGACCACCGGATCTGCTCAAAGAGATTGCATATTAGACCACTGTGGTGGTACGTCTGTTTTTCTTTTCATTTTTTCCCTTGTTTGGCTGTTTTCAGATTCATTGCTGTCAAAGTTGA
>NZ_DIXC01000029.1 GCF_002435945.1 Mesotoga sp. UBA6090 | reverse complement strand
CTTCTTCGCCTTCTTGGCACACGCCCGTCTTCTATCTGCTTTGAAAGAGGATTCGATTCAGGGTCTTCCTTCAGATTTCTGTAGCTTCCCCGGTCCCATAGAAGGACCGTGCCGCCTCCGTACTCCCCTTCGGGGATATTTCCCTCGAAATCGCCGTATTCAAGGGGATGGTCTTCAGTGGGAACGGCCAGCCTCTTTTCCGATGGATCCGTTGAGGGCCCTTTGGGAACGGCCCATGACTTGAGAATTCCATCGACTTCTATTCGAAAATCGTAGTGAAGCCTCGAAGCAGCATGCTTCTGAATGACGAATACCGGCCTCTCTTCTGACCATTCAATAGAGGCCTCTCTTCCATCCGGTTCCGATGTCTTGCTGAAATCTCTCTTTTTCACATATTTATCTAGTTTCTCTTCTTTGTCGTTCATAGTTCAACTCCCGCCTAGCGAAGTACCTGAAACTTTCATGCACCAGACAACTGAATAGAGGATAATCGGTCTGATTATACCAGCCGGAAATCAGGGGTTTTTGAAAGGCCGAAGCTCCAACAACTCACGTCTTGAGAATTACCGTCCGTTGCTCGAACTCATGGAACAAGATCTTTGATCTTCCCTTCGTCTTTCATCTTTCTGGCGAGATAGATGAATGGCGTATCTAGAACGGCAACAACCCATTTTAGAATATAAGTGGACCAGAATATCTGCCACCAGACACTTGTCGAAAAGACTCCCGCAAAGGCTATGACAGTGAAGACAGCCGTATCTATCAATTGCGAGATCATGGTACTCGCGTTGTTCCTTATCCAGATATGCCGTTTGTCTGGAAACCTCTTCTTCCAGAAGTCGTATGCCCAGATGTCATGCAGCTGAGAGCACCAGTATGCGGCAAGGCTCGCAAGAGCGATACGAGGAAGGAGACCAAATACCACTGAAAGGTGTTCTTGCGAAAAGTCCGAAGGGTGGGGCTCGAAGGCGAGCGCAATCTGCATAATCACAGTAACAGATATTAGAGAGAAAAATCCGACGTAGACGGCCTTCCTGGCCTCTTTCTTTCCGTGGTTTTCCGATAGGATGTCTGTAGCGAGAAAAGAGGTCGCATATACAATATTGCCGAGAGTGGCAGCCATCCAGAAGAGAGAAACGGTCTTGATTACCTGGACGTTAGCAATTATCGCGGTAATGGCTATCCATACGTAAAGTCCGGTCTTTCCCCACCATCTGTATGCTAGGGTAATCAAACCGAAGTTTACTACCAGCATTACAAACCACAGAATTTCATTCATCTATATCTCCTTCTTCACATGATCTTTGAAACCTTGAAGTGCCCTTTCGCATTGTATCGTATAAAAGCTCTTGAAACCACTCCTGTATATTTTGGTTGATCTCAGACCGAGAAGACGGGAATGCATTTGACAATGGAAGGAGAAAACTCCATTAGAAGCGGAAAGAGGCCATTGAGACTCTTCCAAGAAGCGGCGTGACCGGGTCGTCAAGAATCCACCGTTACCGTTAGGATCTCGCGCGTCCCCGGCATACCCCTCTATATACTCTCTATAGTGCCACCGGATGAGTAATTCAGTCGCGGTTGACAAGATCCGATGATCTCGGCTCGTCCGAGATCTCCTCGATCTCCCCAAGTTTTTCGTTGACCTCGGCAAGTGCTTCTATCTCTCTAACCTTGGGAAGCAGCCTGCTTTCGAAAGAGCCTACCCCATCATTGTAGGCCCTTACAGCGTTCTTAAGATGGCCCTGTAATCTGTTGTAATGGGAAAAAAAGACCACAAATCTTTCATAAAGTTCCTTGGAGGCTTGAACGAGTCGCTCGGCATTTTCTGTAAGGCTGTACTGCTGCCATCCATATGCGACGGACTTGAGCAACGCAACGAGATTGACCGGAGAGGCGATCAGGACCTTTTTTGAAACGGCATATTCGAAAAGATCAGGATCTGCAAGAAAAGCGGCATTGATTGCCGATTCCAGAGGAACGAACATAACAACAAAATCGGCAGTTCTGCTGAAGGCCTCCGAGTACTTCTTGCCGGCAAGCCTGTTGACGGTATCGCGAACATTCTTCGCGTAGTTCCCCATGAGCTGCTTTCTAAGAGATTCGTCTTCTTCTTCCAGCGCAGTCAAATAA
Source organism: Mesotoga sp. UBA6090 (assembly GCF_002435945.1). Lineage (NCBI taxonomy): Bacteria > Thermotogati > Thermotogota > Thermotogae > Kosmotogales > Kosmotogaceae > Mesotoga > Mesotoga sp. UBA6090. The sequence continues at coordinate 60,555 of NZ_DIXC01000029.1, read as the reverse complement.
CTGTCCAGCGGCACTTTAGCATCGACGGGAATGAAGGCATTATTGGGCAGCTTCACTATCAAATCCGGCCTTCCATTGTCGATAGACTCCTGTTCCACAAAGTCGACATGTTCGGTCATCCCGCTGAGCTCAACAATGCGGCGAAGTTCTATCTCCCCCCAACGACCGCGTGTCGATCTGTTCCTCAAGGCGCTCTTGAGATCCGTTACTCCCTGCCTGAGGTCGGTGTTGGCTTCGGAAAGCATTTTCAACTGCTCCTCAAGAGCTTTATAAGCTCCTTCTCTTTTCGATTCAAGCTCTTTCACATTTTTCTCGAGCTTTTCAAGATTGTCTCTTACCGGGCTGACAAGGCTTTCGAAATCCTTCTTCTGGCTTCCCCAATCTTCTTTCTGGAGTTTCAGAAGGCCCGAGAACTTGTCGTTTGCCTGTCGGATGAGGTTTTCAGTGCTGGAATTAAGAACATCCGAGGAAATAGCTTTGAAAGTCGCTTCAAGTTCCTCTTTGGCAGACGTCAGCCACTCGAGCTTCTCATCTCTATCCGAGACATCTCTTTCTAGATCCTTAAGGCTTAGTTGTAGCTCCTGGTTCTTCTTGATGCTCCGGGATAATCTTCTTATGGATGCAATCGCGAAGAGAAAGGAGACAAGTGTAACTGTTGACAGAATTATCAGGCCGATAAGCATGCTTAACCCTCCATCCGTAACGAGACGGTCTATCCGCAATCAAATGAAAATCACTCAATACAAATAAACGAATGAATACCTAAATATTATAGCAATTCATCTCGCTGCCGCCAAAATAGGCAAAAAAGCTTGGAAGAGATAGAACCGGGAAATCACTCCTATTTTTCGTCTTCTTCACCAGTCAACTGTCGATCCTCATCAAGACAAAAAACCAATGAACCGATCAAGAGACGAGTCTTCTTGCCAGTTCGACCGCTCCCGAGCTGTCCGGAGAATAGCCGTCTGCCCCGATCTCTTCGGCATAGGTCTGGCTGACAGGGGCCCCGCCTATCAAGACCTTCACATCGTCCCGAATGCCTGCCTTCTTGAGTTCTTCAATCACTCTGGGCATATTCAACATAGTGGTTGTCAACAGGGCTGAAAGAACAAGAATATCCGGCTTCGCGCCTTTGGCTGCCTCAACGAACTCTTCGGGCTTCACATCGACGCCGAGATCGATTATCTCGAAGCCCGCTCCCTTGAGCATCATACAGACGAGGTTCTTTCCAATATCATGGAGATCTCCTTCTATGGTACCGGCAACCACCTTCCCGATCTTCTTGACCCCACCGCTTACAAGAAGCGGCTCGATAAGGTCCATACACTGGTTCATTGCCTTGGCGGCAACAAGGACCTCGGGGACGAAATACTCGCCCTCCCTGAAGAGCTTTCCAACTTCGTCCATCCCCGGGATAAGCGCGCCATCCAGGATTTCCTTCGCGCCGAGGCCTTCAGCCAGGGCCTCTTCAGTGGCCGTTTTTGCCTCTGCTGGCATTGTCTCGATTATCGCGTTCCTTATCTTCTCCAGACTTTTCATTTTCAACCTCCCGTACATTCGTCTATGATCAAAGAGCTTGTATCAAAAAACACAGTGAAAAGGATTGCTTCAGCGCTTTTCTCCAAAGAGTCTATCTATTACCTTTTTCACGGTAGTGACACCGCTTATTCTATGGACCTCGCTTCCGCAAAAGGCGAACCCGTTTTCCAGATCTCCCTTGCAGGCATTCATGAGCGCCTCCGCAATGCAATAAGGCGCTTCTCTATAATTACATGTCTTTATGCACTGATAGGCGCATTTGAAGGGCTTTCTTTTTCCCTCCTCGACATCTTCTATGAACTTGTTCCTGATCGCTCTTCCAGGCATTCCTACAGGGCTCTTGATAATTGTGACATCTTCGCTGCGCGCATCGACGAATGCCTGCTTGAACCTGTAGTCTGCATCGCACTCTTCCGTAGCCACAAAGGCAGTTCCCACTTGAACTGCGGAAGCTCCCAGCTTGAAGGCTTTCTCGACATCATCTCTGTCGAATATGCCTCCTGCCGCTATCACAGGTATATTCTTGCCAGTATCTCGTTTTACTTGATCCACAAACCTTCTAATTTCAGGTACCGTCTTCTCGAGCGAACTCTCTTCAGAAAAGATCTCCTCTACTCTGTATCCGAGGTGGCCCCCCGCCTTAGGTCCCTCCACAACGAAGCCGTCGGGGATGTACTTGTACCGGCCAAACCATCTCTTGAATATTACGGTCGCAGACTTCAGAGATGAGACTACAGGAATGATAGCCGTTTCCGATCCTTCATCGAGATAAGATGGTAGATCTAGAGGTAGTCCCGCGCCAGAAATGATTATGTCTATCTTCTCCTTCACGGCCGTTGCCACCATCTCTGCGTAGTTTGTGAGTGCCACCATTATATTTACTCCCAGAACCCCTTGAGTCTTCTCCCTTGCCCTTCTTATGGTATTCTTGAGACCATCGATGCTTGCCTGCCTGAAGTTCTTTCTGTAACCGTCAACCGTCATACCGATACCTGCCGTTCCAATAACCCCTATTCCGCCTTCAGAAGCAACGGAAGCGGCCAGGTTGTCCAGAGATATTCCTACGGCCATTCCTCCCTGAATAAGGGGAAGCAATGTTTCATGGTTCTTTATCTTGAAGATTTCTATGTCGTCACATCCTCTCGATGCCTAAAGTGTGCATGATTCATAATAACCTAATTTGATGACCAAACTATTCTACTTTGAAAAGAATTCGATTAAGTCGTCTGCCGATTACTCTTTTTATCCATTTGCCCCATCCTCACTCCGATGAAAGATCGCAGAGAAACCTGTGAATCTCCACCATAGCCAGTGTATCCATCTTGCAGTACTCTAGCATATCTCTTCTTATTCTCTCTACCTCTGACTCTCGGCAATTTCCCAGAGCCATATTCACGAAAACATAACGGGCATCGTCGCCGTTATGGATAAAAAGCCCTTCATAACCAATACCTTCTACAAGTGCGGGAAGAAGCTTTTTGATTGAGAAGCTTCCCCCGAAGTCGGCATGATATATGTGATCTTTGACAAGGCGTTCTGAATCCACAAATATCTCCGAGAAGGAGATGAGCTGCTCTGAAAGCTCTGGATAATCTTTGTATCTGTTCGACAGCCATCTCAGTATATTTCTCTCAACGGAAGCATGGTGCGCCATAAGTGTTCTGCAGTCCTTGAGGTCCTCAACCAGCCTTTTGGCGAGCAGGAGACTCTCATCCCTCGATGGATTGTTGAAGAGAAACTCCCTGTGCTCCAGGGCGCCGGAGGCTTCCCTTCGAATGTGCAGTGAATATTGATACGGGATCCCCTCATAGGGAGCCAGGTCATCATACAGGGGGATAACTGAGGCGGCAGTCTCGAAATCGAGATAACCTATCGGATACCTGAAACTATTCAGCTTTTCTCGCAGCTTTTCGGGTTCGTCAAACACTATCCTTCCTGACTTAGCTCCGCGAAAGACCCTTTGTAGAAGTGGTTTGTCGCCAAGTACCTCTTGAGGAAGCTCTTCTAGATAGAAGTATCCCTTCTCGATCAAAGCATCTGTCTTATCGGCACCCAGTCTAGGAAGCTCAAAGATGCTAAGTCTCCTATCCAGACTGAAGCATCTTCGAAGATGCTCACAGTCTCTGCATTTGTACCCCAATGAGCCGGAAGGAATCAATGTTGAAGTCAGGATAGCTGAGGCGAATTCGAGTTTAGCCTTTATCTCGATTTTCTGCTCCGAGACCTCTCCAGTGACGTCTATTATCTCAAAGAGTTTCCGGTCATCGTCCCCCTTACGATACATTCTTGAGACCATTATCAAGCAGGCTTTTTTGACTCTGTAACCCGAGTTTTCTATGACAGATACCGTGTAAGAAAGATCCCTGATGTAGTCCTTTGTGTTCGATGAACCGGCAAGGCTGGACTTGACCTCGAAAACATCCAGTTCCTCGCCCTCTTTTATCACAACATCCGCCCTTGAGACGAAATCGTCGCTGATGAAAGCAGGTTCAAAAAGAGTTACGGACTGTCCGTCGCTGATAATCCGTTCGGTTATGAAGGATGCCTCAAATGGATCCAATTCCTCTATCAGAATACCTTCAGGAAAGAGACTTCTAGCCCTTCTGCCGACATCGAGGCCTTCTTTCATCCTGAAATCCTCTGCGATGCTCGGCGTGAATTCCTGAGGTTCATTCCTCTCGATCCATCCCCTGACAGGGCAGTAATCGTACTCGAGAAACATCTTCTTAGTGATCAGTCTCATCTGGCTTCACCTCAAACACGAAAAGACTCAGTGCGGAACCTCAGACCTCAACTCATAATGATTATAACAGCACCAATGCGTACGGTTTTCACGCTTTCTTTCGTAAGTTGATTATTCCTGCAAATGTAGGTACGCATCCGTCGAGGCCATAATGCTTCATAATTAAATCTACTCAAGAGAGAGGCTTCATTTGAGATGTGAATTGATGCTAGAATGTTTTTGATGAATACCCGATACACTTGAATCCGATCGGAGCTTCAGAAGTTTTGAGCCTTTGGAAAAAATGGGGGGATCTAGTTGAAACCGGCACCCGATTTTTCAGTGATTCTGGACGTCTTCAGGCGCAATGGAGAACCTTGCAGAGTTCCGTTCTTTGAGCTCTTTGCGGACGATGAAATAATGGAAGAAGTGATGGGCTACAAACTTGCAAAAGTAGAAGAGGATCCTGACAGATACTTCGTTCAACTAATAAGCTTCTACAGAGAACTTGGATATGATTACGTGCCCTTCTATCAGGCTCCCCGCTTTCCTACTCCCGATTACATCCATGGTGAAGACACGGCCACATACAGGAGAGAAAGCAGGAAGTGGATGAATGAAAAGGGTGGCCCTATTAAGACGCTGAAAGACCTCCAGGAAGCGGACTGGCCGAAGCCAGAGGAAGCTGTTGATTTCGATCTTTTCCGTAAGCTGGGAGAGCACCTTCCCGAAGGGATGAAAGTAGTTGGAGGAGCTTCCGGTGGTCCATTTGAGCATTCCAGCTTCCTGATGGGTGTTGAGAATCTCTCCATGGCCGTTTACGAGGACCCCGAGCTGGTCAACACTCTCAATGAAAAGATCGGAAATGTTCTCGTCGGAGCAGCTAAAATCGTCTCTTCCATGGACTGCGTCGGAGCCTATTGCTTTGGAGACGATCTCGGATACAAGACTTCAACGATATTTTCTCCCAGACATTTGAGAAGACTTGTATTTCCGTGGTATAGAGAGATAGCCGAAGTCGTTCATGGAAATGGAAAACCCTTTGTTTTGCATAGTTGTGGCAATCTAGCGTCAGTGATGGACGACATAATTGAGGCTGGAGTGGATGCAAAACACTCCTTTGAAGACCAGATAATGCCCGTATCGGAAGTGAAAAGAAGATGGGGAAAGAGGATCTCAATTCTTGGCGGAATTGACGTTGACTTTCTCTGCCATGCAACCACTGAGCAGGTAAGAGGGAGGACTCTGAAGACTCTTGAAGAGTGCGCTCCGGGCGGAGGATATGCCCTGGGAACCGGTAACACTGTTGCGAACTACATTCCCGTGAAGAACTATCTTGCAATGCTTGAGGCAGGCAACGAGTTCAATTCACGCCGAATCCGAAATGTGTCAGATAGAGTCCAATGATGATTGACAGAGATGAAGATATTACCGTACTGAGAGAGATACCTTTCAGTGTTGATAGTGAAAGCCTTCAGAGACTCCTGAGGATAAGACCAGGTTCTCAGGAGGCGTACAATCTTGATAAGATGGCCGACTTTGCTCGTGAGTTCGGCAAACCAAAGGCGATCTACAGAACTGTTTTCATTGACGGTTCTGTCGAAGATTCTATCTCGGTAGGAGGCGTGGTCTTTAAGAGCGCGTTGTTATCTCGAAAACTCGAATCTGTGGGTAGGGTCTTACCCTTCGTTGTAACTTCAGGCAGAGAGCTTGAAGAGTACCCGCTAGATCGTAGAGATTTCCTGGAAGCGTTCCTTTGGGATAGTGTCAAAGAGTACGTTCTTCATGAGGCGGTGGAGTTTTTCAGGAAAGAGGCTTCCAGAAGAAATTTGGTTGAGAGACTCGTCTGGATGTCTCCGGGTTCGGGAGATGCAGAGATCTGGCCTTTGCAGCAGCAGAAGGAATTGTTTTCCTTGATTGGTAATGTGAAGGAAGAGATTGGGGTCGAACTGAAGGAATCTTTTCTCATGATTCCGACCAAGTCGATTTCGGGAATTGCCTTTCAATCCGAGAAGGATTACAGGAGCTGTATGGTCTGCAGAAGGGTCAACTGTCATTACAGAAGCGCACCATTTGATCGGAAGCTGAGGGACTCCCTTGAATAGAATAGCCCAGTCTGCATAAGCAGGCCACTCTCACCGAAAAGGTTAGGGGTTTGTGATGAGAGGTAGTAAGAGCAGAACAAATCATTTCTTAGGGCACCGTTGTTTGGAAAGACCGCTGCCAAGAAAGAGCCTGCTGAAGTGTAGTTCTCGAGTGAACGGACAGGCAGATAGAATCGATGATACCGATGAGGAGAGAGGATAAGTAATGAAAGAAGCAGTGCATAAGGTCACATTCCTGCCTTCGCAAGAAACGGCGACAGCAAAGGGAGGCGAACTTTTGCTAGACCTTCTGAGGAGAGAATCCCAGCCAGTAAATGCTATATGTGGTGGGAAGGGAAACTGCGGGAAGTGCAAGACCCTTGTGACTGAAGGAAGCGAGGCCTTTCCGCTCACCCTTACCGAGACAAGACTTCTGACACGAGAAGAGATTGCGGCAGGATACAGGCTGAGCTGCCAGTTCAAAGTCATGGCCAATATCAGAGTCAAAACGGAGAACCTGGCAGTGAATTCTGCAGTTTCCAAACCGCCTCTTCCGAAGGTCTTGGTACGGGAGATATCTCCACAGGTTAGACTCGAAGAGTTTTCTCTTTCGAGGCCGGATATTTATGACCAGACTTCAGACTATTCAAGGCTGATGAGTGCTCTCGTTACCGAAAGACCACGAATTGACAGATTGAATCTTCTGAGAAGGCTTCCCCATATCATAAGAGAGATAGACTACAGAGGCCGGGCGGTCATGTACGGAAGCGAAGTAATCGACATACTACCTTTCTTGGATGAAAGTAGCATCTTCGGCGTAGCGATTGACGTAGGCACGACAACTCTCGCGGTTTACCTGGTAGATCTAAAGTCGGGAGAGATCGTTGCGGTTCGATCTGCTCCCAATCTCCAGTCTGCATATGGTCAAGACGTTATTTCCAGGATCGATTACACAATAAAGAGAGATAAGGGAATCGATGAACTAAGAACGACAGTTTTGACAACACTAAATAAGCTGATCGACGATCTTTGCAAAGAAAGCGCAGTATCTAGGGAAAGGATCTACGATACTTCGATAGTGGGAAACACGACGATGATCCATATCCTTCTCGGAATAAACCCCGAGAGAATCGCCTCCTCACCCTTCATACCGGCATTCACAGGAGGGAAGGTATTCGAGGCGCAGGAACTGGATCTAGAAGAGTCCATTCCAAATTCGAAAATCTACATAATGCCCGGAATCTCAGCCTATGTGGGCTCGGACATCACGGCCGGTATTCTCTCGTCGGGATTTGTCGAAGATTCCGGCAACGTTCTCCTTGTAGACATCGGAACCAACGGGGAGATGGCCCTCAAAAGGGGCGACAAAATCTTCGCCTGCTCTACTGCGGCAGGTCCGGCATTCGAAGGAGGCAATATAAGCCAAGGAACTATTGCCAGGCCTGGAGCGGTAGATCATGTGTGGTTCAGTGGAGAAGGTATCGGGTTCAGTACAGTGAATGGTTCGAATGCTTCTGGCATCTGTGGTTCGGGATTGATAGACGCGATTGCTGTAATGATAGATGCGGGTATTCTGGGCGAATCGGGACGAATCAAAAGAGAATACTTCGAGCTGGGCAGCCCAGAGGGTAGAGTGCGGATAAACAAGAGAGATATTCGTGAAGTGCAGCTTGCAAAGGCAGCTATTCGAGCGGGAATATCCGTCTTGATGGACCGGGCCGGCATCGAGACACGAGACATCGACAGGATTTTGCTTGCCGGAGCCTTCGGAAACTACATCGACCCCGAGAATGCTCTGCGAATAGGCATGCTTCCCAAAGTGCCAGTCGAAAGAGTTTCACCCGTCGGTAATGCGGCCGGTCTCGGGGCAGTTCTGGCACTTCTGGATAGCGGGATTCGAGAGAGAGCGGAAAATCTTAGTAACAAGATATATTATGTTGAACTATCTGGTAGAAAGGATTTCAACGAGATCTTCGTTGACAATCTTGCCTTGAGGGAGGGATAAGGAATGGCTTTCAATAGATCAATCATACCTTTGCTCGGCGCGCCGGGCGCAAGACTGACGGGAACAAAGCTTAAAGAGAATCTCACGAATGCGGAAATCCAGTTTAATTCTTTGGCCAAACTTATGGAGGAATTTCAGCCCGACGGGATCTTCTTCATGATGGACCTGACCGTCGAAGCCGAGGCGCTTGGACTGGAGATCGGTTTCCCTGAGGATGACAATCCCTACGTTAAGGAACATCCCATAAAGGGGCAGGACGAGCTGTACTCTCTTGAGAACTCCTGGAGGGGAGTATCCGGGAGAATGCCGGTCTTCACAGAAGTTGCTGATAAAATGGCAAGAGAACTGCCGGGAAAGAGGGGCAGCTATGTTATCGGTCCACTTAGCCTTGCAGGAGAACTAGTTGGGGTTACAGACCTCTGTATGAAACTGATAGAAGAGCCGGATTTTGCAGGGAGTGTAATAGACTTCTGCGCAAGGGTTGTACATGAATACTCGAGAGCGCTAATCGACCACGGCACGGACATGATAGCCGTTCTCGAACCGACGGCGGTGCTTTTGTCTAAGAGACAGTTCAGACGTTTCGCGCTTCCTCATTTTGAAAGGCTCAGATCCGATCTTTCAAAACCCTTGATTTATCACATCTGTGGAGACACAGAACACATAGTGGAACCTATGGGCGCCAGCGGCGCCTATGGACTGAGCCTCGACAGCATGGTGGACCTGAAGGCAGCAGCGGCTAGAGTTCCCGAAGATGTCTTCCTTATCGGTAATATAGATCCGGTTAAGGTCTTTCTGCAGTCAAACGAAGAAGAAGTTGAAAGAGAAACTGCAAACCTTCTAGAGAAAATGAAGAACGTACCCAACTTCATTTTGAGTTCCGGTTGCGATATACCACTGGAAACCCCTCCAGAGAACATCGCTGCATTCGTGAGGACGGGAAGGGACTATCGGTCGGAATAGGCCATCCAGAGTCGACAAGAAAAGCCGTCTGTTCATTGGGCATTACTAGAACCGTATTCGTATGCGCAGTCAAAGAGCATTTTGATTTTCTCAGGAGGTATTTCGCTCTGAATATTGTGAATAGGCGCAAAGACAAAGCCTCCACCAGGCGCGAAAATATCTATTCTCTTCTTGACATCATCTTCGACTTCTTTGAGGCTTCCAAAAGGAAGTGTGTGTTGAGTTTCACAGCCGCCTCCCCAGAAGACTATGTCCTTCCCGAATTCCCGCTTCAGCTTTTCAGGCTCCATGTTTCTAGCGTTTGTCTGAACGGGATTCAGTATCTGGATACCGGCATCGATAAAATCCGGAATGAATGGATAGATGGACCCACAAGAATGCAGGAAGATAAATAACTCCGGCTTTCTTGAGTGTATGAAGTCACACACAGCTTTCAACCTGGGTTTAAAAATAGATCTGAAGACTCTTGGAGATATGGCCGTGTTTCCCTGAGTACCGTAATCGTCGCCAATTTGGATGATATCTATCTCATCTCCGACGGCGGCGAGATATCTTTCTAGATCTATCTGATAACTTTCGAGAAGTCGGTCAAGGAAATACTCCATGAGAGGGAGGTCGGTTATCAATCTCTCCATGAACTCCTGGTACCCGAACATTGAATGGCCCGCCTCGAGGAAGTTTCCCCCGAAGGCCCCGATTACGGCGCAGTCTGTTGATTTGCGTATTCCCGTTAGCTGAACTTTCAGGAACTCAATTTCCTCGCCAGTCAATTTTGGCAGAACAAGCGCCGAGATCTCCTCTTCGCTCTCGGCATGGGCCAGGGGAAAGTAACTCCTGTCGAAGTAGTGGCCACCTCGGGGCATTGTCGCAACTTCGATACCGTCCCTCTCGATTACGAGCGAACCGTCCTCTTTCACTCTGGGGTCGAATCCATCCGGAAAGAGGTATCTCGACCCATCTTCGAAGATGTCTCGCCTGATCCAGGAATCGATTCTAGTTCCAAAGCCTCCGTTCAATCTCTTGAGTTCTATCGCATCGGAATGGACTTCTCTTCTGATCTCCTCATCGACAAAGGCAAGCATCTGATGAACATCGAAAACCTTTACTGGAAGATCACAGTAACCAAGATAATCTGCAAGTCTTCTGTAAGCCTTGACATGAATGCCGGTCGACCTCATCCCTCCCAGATCGATGGGAACGCGGTCAGGTTCGGTGTGGCCCAGAGTGCCAAGGATTCTTTCACGTGATGTCATCTGCTCACCTCTGCGTCAATTTTGCTTCAGACTTTCACAACCTGATTATATCTTTAGAAGATCTAGACAAGACCATTTCTTTCACACCGGTTCCCTCTGAAACAAATTGGGTAAGAATGTCCACCAGCAATGACAACTACTCGTATATCATGTTCGACAACATCAGTTTATGGGTCACAGATACCGGTTACGTGCCTTAAACCGTAGGGGTTTTCATACAATCAAACGTCAAGTTCGCAGGTAGATCTCTGTCACGTTTAGAGAAGTCGTTCTTCTCTCAAAAGAGAGAGATAGTTTTTTAAAAGCTCTCTGGAGTCATTTACAATGGGGAACGGACTCCTGCTCTTCCACAATCTGTTTGCCAAAACGGGATAGCGTTCTGGCAACTTCTTGAACATGAAACTCTCCTGCAACCCTTCGAAGTAGTCATAATTCACGTGCGTACAATTCAGAAGGCAAAGAGCGGTTTTCATTTCTAGCAGGGTCTCTATCATTGCGCAGTAAATATCCTCGTATCTCTTCCTTGAAATACAGGAGAAGATTCTCCCGCAAGACTCGAATACGAGCTCCGAGAGATTCTCCTTCAAAGCCCTCCTGAACTTCTCTTCAGGAACACGGCAAGCGAGATCATAATACTGCTCCGGCTTCGATCCATCACCCTCCAGTACGACAAGGTTCTTTACCAGTCCAGCATAGAATGGCCATTCAACTCCCGGTTCCTCGAGTATTCTGCAAAGTCTGTTTTCGGTTATCGAATTTATAGTGACTGGGACAAAGCCATCGAGAAAGGTTTTCTTGGGAACCTCTTCTCTGGTTATCATAAGCATTTCTAGATCCGACCAGTGAGTATCGGTCCCTCTTGAGGTAGAACCATACAGCCTGCAAATTAGATTTTCATCAATCTCTCTCGAAATCTTTCTGGAAATCTCCAGAGCCAAGTTGTACCTCTCCTCATGTGTCAAGTGATCTCCACCTTCTTGTTCTCCAAAACCGTCTTTTCTGAGACTGCTTCACAGATCATAGATTGTTCAAAAGGACTTCTTTCGGATTGTCATGGAGAAGTCGTTCGGCGATTGTTATCGCTTGTGAAACAGTAAGAGTTCGATCTCTGATCTTCCCCTCGAGGACTAGGGCAATGTTTTCTCTCGCGATCTTTAGATGGCCGTAGATCGCATCAACGATTGCATAATCTCTACCAAAGCCCATTATCTTGTTGTAAGGCACAGCATCTAGAAAGTCGCTCAAAGCGTTCCGCGCAGAAACCGGCGATATGATGTGAGACCAGCACATGTCAATGAAGACGTTTGGATAGGTTTTGGCAAGAGCCGCAGTGACTCCCCAGTAAGGATATCCAATGTGAAAGAGGTCGAATTTCACTCGCGAATATTTTGAAAAGAGATTTTCTAGTAGTTCGGGATTAGAATTGCTTAGTATTCCACGATTACCTTCAAGGAGCCCGGTGTGAAACTGAATGAAAAGACCACGTTCATTTGCCGCGGAAAGTGTGTGATGCCTCACGTAATCCTGCACTGTTTCGGGAATCAAGAGGCCTTTGTTTCGACAGGGACGTCTTCTGTTCCTTTCTTCAAGGGCCTTACGAAACGCTGCTTCGGCATCGTCGAAATCCACTTCTTCAAATCTAATCGGCCTTTGGTAGGCCAGAACGCTCTTCAGACCAACGATGCCGTTCGAAAGATTCTCGTCTAACTCCCTTTCGAAGACTTGGAGCCAGTCGTTGAGCGATCTTATTTCTGTGGCGTAGGTCTCCTCCAGCCATCCTATTATATCGAATTCCGGTGGCATAGGAATAATGTAGTTTTGTGGCTGCCAGACCCTCCTGAAAAGGCTCCTGTCGCATTCGAATCGACCGGTCTAGGGATCTATTATCGCAAGTTCTATGTTACATAGACCCTTCAGGATCTCTCTCATGTGCCCCGGTCTGTTTGCTTCCCTAAATTTCTCTCCGAGCTCCTCTATGGTTGAACCCCTTATTCCGTCGATCCCGTATATCTCTCTTACCGAATCATCGAGCGCCCTTCCGTAACCAGTGTGCCTGCAGAACTCCCAGTAAGGTTCGATAAGTTCCCAGCGCTGGACTAGATCTCTCTCACTATCTTTGGCGATGGCCAAGATCTCTTGGTCGAGTTCTGAAGAAATCAGATCAGAGTTCATATAGTGAATGAGGAACTCCTGGAGAACATCGTCTCGCCCCACGAGCAAATCTTCCGAATGGACCAGGTGTTCGTGAGTGTCGATCACCGGGATCTGCCTTATGTAATCGAGGATCTCTTCATAGACTCCCATTTTCTTCCCCGATTCTATATCTATTTATTGCTGAAGCGACGATCCTGTTAATGAGATCGCCGTAGCTCCACCCCTTGGCCTCGGCCATCTTGACGATATCGGAGTAGTCTGGAACGAGGAGAGGAAGGGAATTGACCTCCAGAAAGTAGATCTTACCTTCTTCGTCAATCTTAAAATCGATACGGCAATAGTCCTTCAGATCGAGCACCTCGAAGACTCTCATCGAGAGCTCGCTTATAGCTGTTTCCTTTCTCTGTGAGATCTTCGCAGGACAGATGTAATTCGTCTCGTCACCGTGGAACTGTTTCACCCTGTATGAATAGAAAGTTTCAAGGTGATCTGGCAACGACGAGAAATCTATCTCCATGATCGGAAGAACTTCACTGCCAACAATTCCAACGGTGAACTCCCTTCCTTCAATGAATCTCTCAACTAGAGCGGCCTGTTCGAAGCTCTCGTGAATACGTGAAACTGCCTTCTGCATGTCATCAACGCTTTCCACAACCGAGTCCTTCCAGATACCCTTTGCACCGCCTTCCTTAACGGGTTTAACGATTGCAGGTCTGAACGGAAGGTTGTCAGCTGTATCTCCGGGACGAACCGAAAAGAATTCGGGAGTGGATATTCCGTAGGCCTTCATAATTAACTTTGTGAGTGTCTTGTTTATACAAAGAGCGTTAGCCGTAGTTCCCGAGCCGGTAAAGGGTACTCCCAGAAGATCCAGTACGGCCGGAAGATGGACCTGCCTCTCGACATTGCCCATATCCGTAGTTAGATTGAATACGAGATCAGTGCCTCTAAGCCTGCCGACAGTATCGATCTCAAATGGTCTCGAATCAACTTCAAAGCCTTTCTCGAGTGAGTTCATAACACTATTGACCATCTCTTGATGATGGAAATCGAGCGGTATGTCATGAACGACAGTGATTCTCATAACATTCCTCCTTAGGATATCTTCAAAGTATCACAACAAAAGAATTGTACAGACTCCTAATTCTTGACTTCCAAACTAAGTGTTAAAGGAAGGGGAATCCCAGTCTCAAAAGCTAGAGTGGACTGCGATGGGGATTGCTAATAAAACACACCACTTTAAGTCGTAAAATTGAGAATCTCTTCCCTATCGAATTCTCTGGCAACGGCAAGCGCCCTTCCCCTGTACCAGATGGAAGAAATCCCTTGCGCTCTGTCTCTGCCGACAATTCCAGTCGCCATTGGATTCATGAGATAGCGAATCTTCTCTCTACCTGATGATGCCTTGATTGGCCCGTCACGAAACCAGATCCTTTCTTGCGTTGAGCCACTCAATTTTCCCTTCCAAAAGGCGAAGTTGCATGAAGGAACAAGAACGGTTTCACAACCTGCGGCATCCAGTTTCTCTATTTCACTCTGAAAGAACATGTCATAGCAGATTGCAATACCAATCACTCCTATCTCGGTGTGCACGACGTTATGTTCTTGCTCTCCTCTGGAAAAGATAATGGAACTCTCGGCTTTAGTGAGATTGTGTTTGAAAGCCTTTGTTACAACTTTTCCCGAAGGGTTGAAGAAGTAGGCGAGGTTGTAGAGCTTTCCATCACGGATGAATCTCCCTTTCTCTGATTCCGTGTCGACAACCGGGAGCAGGATCGAAGGCGCAAGAAGATACGTACCGAACTCCTTTGCCATGCTTTCGAAGACATCACGATAGTAGGCTTCGATCTCAAGAGCGTCTCTCAGAAAGGCCTTCTTGAAGGGATTGAAGGAAAGCCCCATGTTCTTGATCGCATATTTTACAAGAGTCTTTGCGGTCGTCTCCTCGAAGCTCAGCTTCCTAAAGGATGGGTAAAGAAAGGTCGCAAAGAACTCGGGGAAGACCACAATGTGGTTCCTTCCCTTCCATGACAGAGAAGCCTCGGCCACATAGTCCCTCATCTTTCTGCGAAATGCCTCTTCTCCAAATGAATCCTGATCAAACCAGACCTGAACTGCAGTGAGATCGGTACTGTTCATGATGCAAGTTTGAAAATGAACAGAATCAGGCCGACTACTAGCAAGATCGGCAGAAAGGCAACGACAAGACCGGCAAAGGCGAAGATAACTATCAGAATGACCCCGATTCCGGCAACAATCATTATTATTGCAGGAAAGAATCTTATTGCAAGATATAAAAGAAAAAGCGCACCAATAATTGCTAGAAAAGTGCTCAAGAGATCACCTCCGTTCACTGCTCATTAACAGTATAACGTATCAGCTATTATAATTCATTTGGCAATGAAAAGCTTGCCTCGGAGCAGACTCCTTTAGAACTGCGTCCAGCTGATAGTTTCTACCAAATTCGCAGCCTGGTTCTGCTTGACTCTGGAGGAACATATGATTCTTAGCATCTCCCTTATTGTGATTCTCTCGATCGGAGTACTTTCCCTCTTTGAAAGAATTCGTCTTCCCGGTCTTATAGGCCTGGTCTCGCTTGGAATAGCTTCGGGACCCGGTGCAATGAATCTCATCGACACATCATTGCTCTCAATTTCCGATGAAGTCCGGCTGCTCGCACTAATAGTCTGATGCGTGCCGGTCTTAGATTGAACCGGAGAATTATCAAGAAGATAGGTTCCCTGGCTTTTCGTCTTAGTTTTCTTCCAAGCCTCTTCGAAGGTTTCTCAATTATGGTAATGGCTCACTTCTTCCTGAATCTCAGCCTCATTCAAGAAGGAATGCTCGGCTTCATAATTGCGGCGGTGTCACCTGCGGTAGTGGTTCCCGAGATGCTGAGACTGAAAGAAAGGGACTTTGGAAAGAGAAACGAAATACCTTCTACTATTCTAGCGGTAGCTTCAATAGACGACGTTGTGACCATTACACTCTTTACAGCGTTTTTGGGAATTGAAGGAGGACAGGATGTCAGTATCGGAATGTCCCTTCTTATGTTGCCAATAGAGATTATTCTCGGAATATCTCTTGGAGCGACAATCGGTTTTCTCTTCAGCCTACTGTCCAAAAGATTCCATATCGGGGACACGAAGAAGGTTCTTTTGATCCTATCGATTGCATTCGTTTTCCATAAACTCGAGGAAGTACTGCCCGTAGCAACTCTCATGGGTGTGGTGCCGATAGGTTTTGTCCTGCGAGAGAGGCTTCCGGTAGCCGCCGACAGGATTGCAGGAAAGATGGAGAGAATCTGAGTTGTCGCCGAGGTCTTCCTATTTGTTCTAGTGGGCGCAAGTGTTTACGTAAGTGCGATAGGCGACTCATGGCTTATGGTCTGCTTGTAATTCTACTTGGACTCATATTTAGAAGCGCAGGCGTTCTGGCCGCCACTCTCGGTTCGAAACTAGATCTCCGCGAAAGACTCTTTTGCATGATTTCTTATCTGCCAAAAGCCACAGTTCAAGCTGCAGTTGGAGGAATACCCTTAGCAATGGGAGTTGCTTACGGAGATGTAATACTTTCGGTTTCAGTACTCTCGATCCTTACAACGGCCTCACTTGGCGCCATCGGCATCAGAATCGCGGCAGGAAGACTCGCGAAAAGCAATTGAGAGAATCGACTCCGTTTTCTCTTCGAGTCTCTTTCTGAAGGTATGCAAATGTGGAGGTAGTTTTCGATCCAGAGAAGTCGTCGATTACTTTTGACCTCGTTTCCATCTCAGACCCAAAAAGAAACGGCTCACCCCAGTTTTCTATTCTTTGCTGCGTCCTTCTGCCAAAGTGATTTTGCTTGAAGAAAAGATTTACTCGCAATTCTATTAGGCGATGGGGCGAGGTTACACCTAACAATAGCCCACAGTATCCTGATGTGAATTTCCAAAGCAATATTCAGATTTATTGAGTGGAATTATCTTCTGAGACTCCTCTGTTCTTCCAGTTGACAACCACAATACCGGCCGAAACCAATACGAGGGCGAATGCCATGTATGAGTTGAGGGCCTCTCCCGGAATGAAGGCTGCCGAGAGAAAGACACCGGCCACCGGGATCACGAAACGGAACATAGTGATTTCACCGGCTTTGTGAAAGCTGAGAATCGCATACCATAAGGAAAAGGCTATTGCCGAAAGAAGCATAGAATATACTAGAAGGAGATTACCCTTGAGCGTGAAAACAAGCGAATCCTCTTTCAGCCCTGGAAGACCGGCAAGCAGGAGAAGAAAGCCGCCGATCGAAAGCTGCCATCCTGATACGAGGAAAGGCGACCTAATTGCCGAAATCCTTTTGGCATACATAGTGCCGAATGCACCAATAGTCGCTGCGATCAACATGAATCCGTCGCCCAGAAACACGAAGCTCAGAGTGAAGCCGGTTTCAAAATTCGCGAGGAAGACACCAGCGAATCCCAGTATCATCCCGAGTGTCTTTTTCCAGCTCAAGCGGTCATTCTCGTATATGTAATGAGCAAGAAGAATAACTAGAAAGTTTTCTCCGGCCATTATTATTGAAGACTTCATACCCGTCGTGTAGCTCAACCCGTTATAGAAGAAGAAATAGAGCAGAAAAGTCTGCAGTAGCCCGAGCGCCAGAAAATGGAGGTAGTCCTTCTTCGCGAATCTTGTTCTACCCTTTCTACCAAGGGGTATTGAAAGCATGAGTACCATGACACCGGCGCCCAAAAATCGAATTCCCGCGAAGACAAGCTTGGCGGAAACGTCATCCGGAGCGATAGACATTTCCTCGTAACTTAGTTTAAGCACCGGAAAAGCGCTGCCCCAAAGAACCGAACAGAATATCGCAACCAAAGCCGCCATCCACTTCTTTTTCAAAACATCCATGAAATTAGTCTACACCAAAAAGGCCAAGTGAGCTGCAAAATAAGCAATTTAGCCAAAAACAATCACCGAGAAGGTCACGAAAACTCTTTAGTGACGCCTGGCACATGACATTCAAAATCCCCATTTACGCCGTAATAAGGGCTTCGATGATAAACTGCAGCACAGGTATGAACTTTGGGAAAGCTTTGCTGAAGTGTCACTTGACCTCTGTTTTGCGTCGCTTTCTGCACTAGGCAAGAAAGAACTGGTGATAGTTTGCCAACACGCACAACTAAGCCATCAATCCCAAAGGCTGTCTCGCACCCGCCGCAAAGAGGTCCCTTGTTCAGACCTTTGCTGGATTTGCCGTAAGAATCATGATATGCTGATTCTTTTTTCACAAGAAGATAAGGTCAGGAGTATTACCAGCAGTGTGATAATCAATACGTACTTAGTCATGCTTATCCCTCCTCAAGCGTCCAGAAAGCCCCACAACCGTCATGATAACTGGTTTTTTTGGCGATCTGCCAGACAAATATGACCTTGAAGATTTTCAATCGAGGGATCGGAAAGAAGAACTGGAGAAAATAAGGTCTTTGTTGAATTCTATACTTTGATTATATCAGCACGGGAACCTCATCCAAAGCTCTTTTCAGTTTCTTGTGTTTAGGAGAGCTTCTACCTTTTCATTTGGGTTTTGAAACAGAACTACTCGGGGTTTTTCCGCCAATGAAGAAGAGTTTTCCTATCAAAACGCTGGGAGGGAAAGTCGCTTGTTGTATGTGCTGCAATTCTGAGGTCTTCTCTATGAAGAAAACAGGAAAATGAACATAAAAGTTAAACGAATGAATTAGTTCAAACGGTGCAATTACTGGTTCTAAATTAACTTTTGATAATCAATATTATTTGCAGTATAATGATAATGTTTTGTCAGCATCTCAGGTATTCACAGCATTTGGATAGATGCATTCATTGTTTTTCAGGCTTTTTGATCTGATTTTTGGCTGTCTGGGTGATTGAATTGAAGAAGAGAGATCGTGGCGCAGTAAGCGTTGCTCACGTCCGTAGAAAAGAAAAGGCTTATAAACATCTGACCGGTGCAGGAATAGTCGTTGGTTTGTCGTCGGTTGTTCTTATCATTACGGCAAACCAGATGTCGACAAGCATAGTGCAAAACCCTGATTCCATAAGATTAATCTTTCTCCTGGGAGTATTGCTGGCGCCAGTCTCCTTTCTGATATTCATTTCCGCACAGATAGCCGCAATAGCCGCGGGAGCAAAGAATTGGAATTTTGTCCTTGGATTCCTATGTTCATTTCAATCGATTGTTTCTTTGATTTTCGCAAGAGATATTCTGCTGCAAGACTCTTCTTCGAGATTAAGTCTTCAGACACCAAACTGGTCGTCTTACATACTTTGGTCGATTCTAATAGCCTCTCTCATACTTACCGTTATCGTGGGAGTCTATTCAAGGAAGAGTGTATGAATCGGTGATTTCTCCAAATATGAGCGAATGATATGAATTATCACCGTAGAAAGTGCTTGCTATGCTTCCGTTCAGAGCAAGAGGTGTTAATGCTTCCTTAGAAACAACGCGGCATTCCAATACCTTATCTGCCTCACCCACCACCACTATCGATGGCGACACTCCCTCTTGTGGAGTCAAACCGGTTTCCTTGAATTTGTCGAAATACTTTCCGCTCCTTGTCCCGCAGAAGTCCAGCGCCTCCTGCCAGTTTGTTGACATGAAATTAACCGAGAATCCATCGCTGCTTCTGAAAAAATCGTGCGTGAATCTGCTCGGCCTTATCATGGCAATGAAGACCGGTCGATTCCATGTATAACCAAGGAAACCCCAACCCACGGTTATCAAATTTGTTTCAACGCCATCTGTTACTCCGATCAGAACTCTTCCGTCCCTGAGGGTTTCAAGAAGCTCCTTCGAGTGCTCCGGAAAGCTGAATTCTGTCATGATAACCTCCTGTAACAAAGACGATTAGGGTTATCCCCCCATCGCTAAATCTTCTTAAGATGATTCGAAATTTCTGTGTAATCTGGCTCAACTCTGGGATCGTCTGAAACCCATGTGTAGGAAATTTTCCCGTCTTTATTCACAATGAATACGGCTCTCTTTGAAACAGTGAGACCCCTGACGCCGGCAAAGTCCTGATGCACGCCGCCGTACTTTCCGGATACTTCTCCTCCAATATCTGAGAGAAGCTGAAAAGAAAGGGAATTTTGCTCCTTGAAAGCTTTGTTGGCAAAAGGGCTGTCCATACTTATCCCGAGAATTGTAGCGTTAAGGCTCTCAAAGTTCGCAAGAGAATCTCTGAATGTACATAGTTCCTTTTGACATACACTCGTAAACGCACCGGGGTAGAAAACCAGTACAACTTTCTTTCCTAGATATTCGTTGAGTTTGTATTCCTTAAGATCCGAACCGAATAGTGAGAAGTCTATTGCCTTTTCTCCTTTTAGTAACATCCCATGTACCTCCCAAAACCGTCTATTATTGTCATATTAATTCTAGCAGATGATAAGCGTGATACATAGAAGAAGAAACACCATGCATCCTTCATCGACATTCCCGACCTGGCCGCATTTGCCTTCCGGCTCAGACTGAGCAACCCCGCGGCACACGAGAGCGCTCGCTTATGGCTGCTTCCTCCCGGACCTGACCAGGTTCGCAAGTTCCCGTTGCGCAGGACTCAATCCTCAACACCTTCAGACAAACCGACACCAAACCGGCAAAGCCTCAAAAGGCATTCGGCCCCGCGTGTGGCGGATTTCGGGTACAGGGAACCGCCAGCTCCCCGCCTAGCATGGTGTAACTACATTATATAGTCTGTCTTCGCAGCTTTCAAGTGCTAGTCAATTGTTGAGTCTTGTGAAGTCAATTCCAAGCACAAGAACGTTTCTGTGGGAATAAGTCCTTTTTGTACCCGGCAAAATAAGTCTCTTGACCCCGGCGGTTACGAGTTTTCTTATTAACTCGTCGGTCAAATCATTATCGCAAGCCATAACTGACTCTCTAAGATCGTGCTTTGTGAAGTCGTAGTTCATCATTTCTCCGTAACTCAAACCGCTCTTGAGAAGAATACTCTCACCGTCTTTGAAAATCGAGAAATTGTTCGCCCTGTTCACACGTGAACAATAAATAGCGAGCCTTCCGTCTGTATCAAGGTCATACTTCTTCATCTCGAATGTGAGTTCTCTTACAAAATAGTTGCCAAAGCCCGAATACGTTTCCTTCGATAGTGTCACCGCTTCGTGGGCCGGTACGGTCAGTATCATGATATCTCTCTCTCTTGCAGCGCGTATGGCATCGCGGTCGAAAACGCCTCCAAAAGCTTCTACGCCATCGTCACTCAGTCTTTTCAAAGTATCACCATCGATGGCAAAGGTCGAAGCAAACATCGTATCGGGACCGCCCGTGGAAAAATCGTCCGGTACCTTGCCTGCAAAGACTTTTATGATCTTACCTTTGTCAAGGAAAAGCGAAATATTATCGCTGTAGTAATAAAGTTCCATGAAAACATTAATGTTTCTCAGCTGAGACTTCTTGAGTCCAATGGCGGGATTACCGATCTGAACCTCATCAAGCAGACCAGGTTCCTTCGAAAGCTTTAGCAGATGAGCCTTCTGAGAGGGGTTGTCCCCGTAAAGCAGCTGCATAACGTGTTCCATGACCGTATAGTCGTATTTCTCGGAAGCAAAAATCTGCGATAACGCCTTATGAATGGAAGAATTGTAAAGCAAGGCAGCGTAGATCGCCTTAAGAGCGTATCTTCTTCTTTTAAGAAGGGGAACATCTCCACAGTCCTCTAAACTGTCAATCACTTCATCATAATCCATAGGATCGGATATGACTACAATGTCCCTGTGGTTCTTGGCGCCCGCCATCAGCAGGGCCGGTCCACTGATATCGATCTCTTTTGAGAGATTAGACTCATCCGGTGATTCCTTTACGGCGGACTCGAAAGGCTTGAGATTCATAACTATCATGTCGAAAGGCAGAATCGAATGTTCTCTCATTTCCTCAATATGGGCAGGAAGATCCTGGATCGCAAGAATTCCACCTATAATCTTTGGGTGGATAGCTTTTAGCCTTCCGTCGAATATCGAAGGAAACTCAGTGTAATCAGCGACCTTTATTGCCTCGACACCATGATCTATAAGGTATTCCGCGGTATGATCAGTGGCGACGATTTCTACACCGTTCGAGACTAGATATCCAGCGATCTTTTCCACTCTTGACTTGTCATGTACGCTGACAAAGGCACGCTTTATGTTCATCAGGCACCTCCATGTGATTAGTTTATCATCAATCAATCCCTGAGAAATTCAACCAATGATTTATAATGTTATCAGTTTGGCGTATACTTTAGTATCTCATGCCCTTGGGTCGGGCAAGGATAGCGGGGGAGTAACATGACTGAAAAAGAATTGATTCAGAAATGCGAATCTGGGGAAATTGGTTTTGTCAGGCTTCAGATAACCGATATAAACGGTATGCTGAAGAATGTGGAAGTTCCTGCAAGAATGCTGCCTACAATTCTGGAAAAGGGTGCAATGTTCGACGGATCTTCAATCGACGGCTTTGTGCGAATCGAGGAATCCGACATGCATCTACGGCCGGATCTTTCGACTTTCGCCTTCCTTCCCTGGGACAATTGTCAGGGAAAAACCATAAGACTCATCTGTGATGTCTACAAACCTGACGGTACACCATTTGAGGGAGATCCAAGATATGTTTTGAAGAGAGTTATCCAGCGAGCCAAGAGTATGGGGTTCGAGACTTACGCCGGTCCTGAACCAGAATTCTTTATAGTCAAGAGAGACCATGACCGTGGAAAACCGATCGGAGCGTTTCTGGATACGGGAAGTTATTTCGACCTCCTTCCAGTTGACGGAGGTGAGGAGGTAAGAAAACAGATCGTGCTTTCTCTTCAGGAAATGGGGTTTGAAGTTGAGGCGGCACATCATGAGGTGGCCCCTTCACAACACGAAATTGACTTCAGATACACTGACATACTGAAAACCGCAGATAATATTCAGACATTCAAATGGGTTGTAAAGACAATAGCTATAGCCGACGGATTTCATGCCACATTTATGCCGAAGCCCTTTTCGGGAGTCAACGGATCGGGAATGCATATCCATATGAGC
This sequence comes from Mesotoga sp. UBA6090, assembly GCF_002435945.1. Taxonomy (NCBI): domain Bacteria; kingdom Thermotogati; phylum Thermotogota; class Thermotogae; order Kosmotogales; family Kosmotogaceae; genus Mesotoga; species Mesotoga sp. UBA6090. Next base: position 37,798 of record NZ_DIXC01000029.1, on the reverse strand, counting down.
CTCTTCTCGGACGGCAACAATGCCTTTTGCGATTCCTCAAAAGATCACGGGTTAAGTGAAACCGCTCTGAGTTTCGTCGGGGGAATCATCTCACACGCAAAAGAGATTACCGCCGTCACAAATCCAACTATAAATAGTTATAAGAGACTTACACCTGGATATGAGGCCCCCGTGAATATCTCTTGGGCGCTGGGAAACAGGAGCGCAATGATCAGAATACCCAGCACAAGGGGAGAAGGAACAAGGCTGGAATTCAGAAGTCCCGATCCCACGTGCAATCCTTATCTTGCGTTAGCATTGACTCTTGCCGCCGGTCTGGACGGTGTTGAGAAGAGGATCGACCCGCCTAATCCAGTCGATGAGAATATTTTCAAGATGAAAGGCTCGAGAAGAAAGGAACTGATGATAGAAAACCTTCCAGGGACTCTGATCAATGCTCTTGAGTTTACCAGAAACAGCGAATTCGTGAAATCGACGCTAGGCGATCACATATTCAACACCTTTGTCAGATCAAAAGAGGGCGAATGGAGCGAATTCTGCGCTTCGGTCACCGACTGGGAGATCAGTAAGTATCTGGAGCTCTATTGAGCAGGGTCTTGCAATTGGGTGGGAAGGATGAAGGCGGTATAACTGTTCTCGATGATCTTGCATTCTCAGTCGAATTATCCTGTAGTCAAGTGAATTCATTCGGATTTACTGAAACTGAAGTGCCCGGGCAGATTATCCGGGCACTTCAGTATCCGAAAGAATCAGTGTCCGCAGGTTGAACAGCTTCCGCCGGAGCATGAGCCGCAGCTATCGGAACTCGAGGATGATCCGTAGCTCGAAATATTAGTTATCTGCTTTGAGAGAATCCCCCCGCATTTTTCACAGGGAGGCACCGTAGCGCTCATTCCCAAAAGAAGACTCTCTTCGTGACCACATTTTTCGCAGACAAACCTGTATAAGGGCAAAAGAATCACCTCCGTAATTATTCAGAAGCCACATCGATCTCATCTATTAAGACCGAAGGAGAACTCACACGATAGATAGATGAAACCGAGTCGCTGCCAACTTCTAAAATGCCACTATAGGCCTTCAATATGTTCGAAGATATCGTAAATTGCTCTATGGGATTACTTATCTTCCCGTCCTTCACGAAAAAGCCGCTCGCTCCAAGCGAAAATTCGCCCGAAACCTGATTCGTGCCGGAATGAAGGCCGGTAAGATCAGTGACCAGAATGCCTTCGCCCATACTTTCGAGGAGTGCATCGAAACTCAAGTCTCCCGATCTAACAACAGTGTTCACTGGGGCTATTGAAGGCTTTGATCTGTAAGTACCCCTTACGGAGTTCCCCGTGGACTTCGTACCATCTTTCGCGGCCGTTCTCAAGTCATACAGGAAAGTCTTCAACTCGCCTTTCTCAACAAGCGCTTTTTTACGCGTCGGCACTCCTTCGTCGTCAAATGGCTTACTGTAAGGACTCTCGGGAAGGAAGGGATCATCGTACACCGTAAGCTTGCTTGATCCAATTACGGTCCCCATTTTTCCTTTCAAGACGGAAAGGCCTCTTTGAACGTTGTCCGCCGAGTACATAGAGGTGAAAGTTCCGAAAAGTTGCCCGAAAACATCGTTCCTGAAAACAACTCTGTACTTTCCACTCTTCACATTTCTGGCGCCGAGTTGATCTATGGCTCTTTTTGAAGACTCTTCAGCGACTCCTTTCACATCCAGCTCTTCAGGCCTTCTGACAAGAGAGAAACTGAAACCCGTCTTCTTGGATTTCTCATCGCCTGCAAGACTCACGACAACGGCAAATCCGCCGTCGCTCTTGTACCGCCTATTCAGTCCAAGTGTATTGATTATGGTTACTTCCGACCAGGTATCGGCAGTCCTGCATGTCGGAACCATCACGATCCTTTTGTCGTATTCGAGAGCCAGCTTCTCCAGAGACACCACGGTATCGATCTTTTCCTTCACGGTCTTCTTCTGGAAGGCTCCTGAATAACCTTCAAAGTCACGGTACTCACCAGTTCCGTCATGAAAGATATAGACATCCTCTCCGCTCGCTATTGAGCAGTTCTCAAAAGCCTCTTCGACCAGCAGTGTCGCCGCCTCTTCGCTTAGAATCTCTGAAAATGCCGTGCCGATCTTTCCGTTCTTGAGGCCTCTGAAGTAAACCTCTATCGAACTGGCATCCGTGTATGAATCGATTTCACCGTTCAGAGAGCTTAACTGAAATTCTCCACCTTTCGAGTAATAGACCTCGGCTTCATCAAAGCCCTTTTCTCTGGAGATTTTGAAAGCCTTGTCGGCAAAGGTATTGAAATCCATCAATTTCGCCCCCCAACAATCAGTTCAGACACTCTTACGGTTGGCTGGCCCACATCGGCCGGGATCGAACCCGAGATCGACCCGCACATGCCCTGCCCCCGTTCGAGATCGTTGCCAACCATATCAATCTTCGTAAGGACCTCATTGCCCTTTCCGATAAGTGTCGCACCCCTTACCGGTCTGGTTATCCTTCCCTTCTCTATCATGTATCCTTCCTTTACCGCAAAGTTAAATTCACCCGTGGAAGGCATAACCGATCCCCCGCCGAGAGACTTCGCGTAGAGACCGTAGTCTGTGGCAGCTATTATCTCCTCGGGATAGTACTCTCCGGGAAGAAGGAACGTATTGCTCATTCTCGATGTCGGCGCAAACGTGTAATCCTGTCTTCTTGCGCTTCCAGTAGGTTTCATTTTCATCTTTATTCCACCAAGGCGATCGATCATGTAGCTTTTTAGAACTCCTTTATCGATCAATAAATTTCTCCTGGTCGGAGTTCCTTCGTCATCGACATTTGCCGATCCCCAAGCATTATGTATCGTCGGATCATCTACGGCCGAGACACATTCATTTGCTATCTTCTGACCGAGCTTACCGGCAAATACAGATGCGCCTTTGGCTACTCCCGTAGCTTCGAGCGCATGGCCGCAGGCCTCGTGGAATATTACTCCTCCAAACTCGTTGGAGATTATCACAGGCATTCGTCCAGCAGGAGCAAACTCCGCCCTTACCATTCTGTCTGCGATTCTTGCGGCCCTTTCTCCGGCGGCTCTGGGATCGACCATATTAAAGAACTCAAAGCCCATTGCTGCTCCCGGTCCGTAGAAACCACTTTCCATTTGTCCGTCTTTTGTGGCGACAGCGGATATCGCCAGTCTCGTCCTTACGCGGCGATCATGAGCCTTCACGCCTTCGGAATTGTAGATCCAGACGTTCTGATCGTATTCAACGAAATTCACGACAACCTGAGATATTGTCGAAGCGAAGGTCGATGCTCCTTCATGGGCAAGTTGCATAACTCTTACCTTCTCTTTCTTCGGTACATTATTCGGTGAAAAGAGAACTGGACAGACGTCAACAAACTCTTCATTTCTAAAATCAATAACTGAATCCGCGACCCTATCCTGACTTATAACGGCCCTCAGCCTTTCTGCAACTTTCATGAGACCATCGAGCGAAAGTTCGTTTGTGTAAGCATAGATGCTTCTAGTACCTTTAAAGGCACGTAATCCAGCTCCGAATAATTTCCCCGACACGCTCCCTTCTACTTCACCTTGAACCATGTTTATACTTCCCGTATATCTCTCTTCCAAAAAGATCTCTGCAAAATCCGCTCCGCCAGACAGTATCTTGTTGATAACTGCGGAGTATGCTTCATCTGAATGCATGATGCACCTCCAATCTTGTTAGGTATTCTTACAATTCTACAACATTTTCGAGATTGAGGTCTTAACAAAGGAAATGAAATCTAAGGTTAGGTGGAATTTCTCCTTCTGGATCTCCTGGGAACTCCATATTTAAGGAAAATCGGTCTGCCGGCGAGATTTCTAAGAACAAACCTAATCGTAATGGCACCTATGACTACGGCTCCTCCAATCATGGGAAGCTTACCGGGAATCTCTCCCATGAACAAAAAGACCCAAACGGGACTGAGAATGGGCTCAATCATGAGAATCAAAATGGCCTCGAGGGCTGTGGAATGTTTGATTGCCTCAGAGTAGAAAACATACGATAATCCCAGTTGTGCCACGCCCAAAATAAAGAGGCTGATCCATCCGGAAGGACTCGGTAGAGATCCCACAATGAAAGGCACTCCGATCGCAGCCGTCAGTGTGTTCCCCAGAAGTACTGACTCCATCGGCGAACCATCCTTCTGGAGTCTCATGAAGATGTTGAAAAGAGCAAAGGTAACTCCACTGGCAACCGCCAGAATATTTCCCGTCATTCCCCTGCTGTCCAGGCTTTCAAAGAAGAAGAGGGCCATACCGCCAAAGACCGCAATAATGGTGACCCAGTCGAGGAGCTTCGCCCTCTCCTTCAATATCCATGCGCTCAACAGAGCAACATATATAGGCGCAGTCGATTGAAGCAGAATAGCATTTGCAGCCGTTGTCATTTTGTTTGCCGAAACAAAGAGAATCACCGTGGCCGAATAAGAGAGAGCAGAGGCTATCTGTGGCAGGGACCATGTGAATTTCGGTCTTCCAAGAGCAACGAGTATTACCAGGGATGCAATCATGCTCCTGATCCCCGATATCGCAAGAGGGTTTGAGTCGACGTTCTTGATCAAGAGACCTCCGGTGCTCCAAAGAAGACCGGTAAGAATCAATAAGATCACAGACTTTGTTTTAGAAGACTTTTCTCTACTCCGGTTCATAATTCACCTGCCGATTCTGCTTCAATCCCCATGGAAGAAGAATACATCAGATGATAGCAGTAGACAAGCATCCGACCGTTAAGAGAAAGCGAGGTTAGAGGTTAGTCGTCAGAGGTTGGAAGAGCAGAAAATTAGTTGCAAGATGCAAGTTCCAAGTTGCAAGAATAAGAACCAAAACCAGAATGCTAGACCTAGATGCTGAAACAAGTTCATGACGAATTATCTCACTCTCGTAATCAGCAAAGGCTGTAATACCAGTCTCGCCTTCTCGCGTGTCGCTCACGTTGTCATCCCGGACTTGATCCGGGATCTGCACTCTTGAAGACGTGGCCGGGGGTAGCGGGTTGGGGGTTGGAAAGAGCTAGTGAAACCGGATCACCGTTGAATGGTTCTCCGTTCTCAGAAAAGAACGGTTGCAAGTTCCTAGATGCAAGTTGAGAGAAGAAGAAAGAAAACCTTTTTCTTAAGGGCTATTAAGTAAGCTCGTTACTGACATTCAAGAAGAGAGCACCGAGATTCTGAATCAAGTTCAGACGGGTTGTTGTGTTCTTAAGAATTACAGGACGCTGTCACGGGATGTGATGTTTTCGGCAAGCCTGCCGGGATGCTGAAACAAGTTCTTGACGATGTGTGCTTGACTAAGAACGAACAACCTGGACGCGTAGCGTCGGAACGAAGAACCGTTCTTCTCAAGGGACGGTGGGACCACTGACGGACAACGACTATCAATTCTCTTCTTCTGAAATCGGCACTACCTTCGCTGGGCGGAGCCGCTACATTTGATACTATTTCGGACTATAATAGTTGAATGTGCAACCATCTGTGAGGTGAGTTATGGTAAAAGACATACATAAGATGCTCGGTGAAGAAGAGATTGGGAGGCTGCTTCTTAGTCTCTCTTTACCTGCTACTATCGGGATGCTTGTACAGGCTATGTATAACTTTGTTGACACAATCTTTGTTGGAAGAGGTGTCGGATCGATGGGAATCGCAGGCATCTCGATCTCCTTGCCTGTTCAAATATTCGTTATGGCATTCGCTCAAATGTTCGGAATCGGTGGCGCTTCAGTGATATCGAGGGCACTAGGTGAAAGGGACCACGAAAAGGCGAGACGAGCCGCCGGAAACGTAATGGTTTTCTCGGTCGCCTTCGGATTGGTAATGACTCTCCTAGGACAGTTCTTTTTAGATCAGCTGCTTATAGTGCTCGGCGCCAGTGAAGCCATCATTCCGTATGCAAGAGAATACCTGAGTATAATACTTCTTGGAAGCGCTTTCTTTTCTTTCGGCATGGCTATGAATCATGTGGTGAGGGCCGAAGGAAAACCGAAAATAGCAATGGCCGCAATGTTGATCTCTGCCGTTCTTAATATTATTCTTGACCCGATTTTCATATTCTCTCTAAATATGGGGATTTGGGGTGCGGCGCTGGCAACCGTTCTGTCTCAAGCTGCCACTTCAATTTATGTTCTCTTCTACTTCTTAAGTGGGAAAAGCCTACTGAGAATCTCTTTAAGATCGCTGATCCCCGAATGGAGAATCATGAGGGAGACTGTCTCGGTAGGACTCTCCGCCTTTTCAAGACAGGTAGCCGGCAGCCTTCTGGCCGTGGTTCTCAACAATTCGCTGGTTTTCTACGGAGGAGACATTGCCGTTGCAGTGTATGGAGTGATCAACCGACTTTTGATGGTTTTTATCATGCCCATGTTCGGCGTAAACCAGGGATTTCTTCCAATTGTCGGATACAACTATGGCGCCAGAAAAATGAGACGGGCAAGAGAGTCCGTCAAACTTGCATCTGCAGTTACTACTATGATTGCTCTTTTCTCGTCAATAGTCATGTTTCTGTTTGCGAGACAACTCATATCAATTTTCACCGATGAAACAGAGCTTATTGAGTCCACCATTTTTGCACTCAGAATAGTTATCCTTGCCACCCCCACGATAGGAGTTCAGGTTATTGCATCCGGAATGTTCCAGGCTCTCGGAAAGGCCTTACCAGCACTTTTCTTATCCCTCCTCAGACAGATAATCATACTTATCCCTCTGATTTTAGTTATCCCGCGCTTCCTTGGGATTAATGGCATCTGGATATCCTTCCCTCTTGCCGATTTGATTGCTTTCGCAATCTCGCTGGTTTTCTACCTTAGAGAACTGAAGATATTCCGTTCAGGCGAGCTCAATGTTGAGGGAGGAACAACGGATGTCTCATGATCTATTCTTCAATGGGGAAGGGTACATAAGTCGCTGTATATACTGCATTTCACGCAGTGCAAACGTCTACTTCAGCAGGGAAATGCATAAATATGGATTGGGAAGCGGGCACTTCTTCTTTTTGAGAGTTCTTATGTCAAAAGAAGGAATCAGCCAGAACGAGCTTAGCGATATTCTGAGCGTTGACAAGGCCACAACCGCAAAGGCTATGAGCAAACTGACTGAAGCGGGTTACGTTAAGAGAGACATCGATTCTTTGGACACCCGGATTTACAGGCTTTTTCTTACCGATAACGGGAAGAAGATCGGACAGGAACTCCGAAAACCTGGCGTGGATTTTGAAGAGATACTAACGGAAGGCTTTTCAGACGACGAAAAACAGCAACTGCTATCCCTTCTTGAGAGAGCAGCCACTAATGCGAAAAAGGCAAAGTAAGTTCATAACTTTCTCCGGGTCCCTTCTCAGGCAATCAAAAAACATGGTCTCCGCAAACGCAGAGGCCATGTTTGTGGGACACTGCGAAAAGCCTATCTGAATCTTCAGTAAAGAGTCTTCAAGAACTCTTTTATTTCTTCAGAAGCCGCGTAATCTTCGGGAGTCATTCCCGAGTCGTCCTTGACATTTGCTACCAGGCTGAAATCGCTCAAAATCGTCAACATTTCGATTGCGTCCCATTTGTCCTGAACTGCATAGTGCGCGGGTGTCATACCAGTATTGTCCTGATGATTTACGTTTGCCCCCTTCTCTGCGAGATGGGAGATCGACTCCATGTTGTAGTCCATTACCGCATAGAAGATTGGGGTTCTGCCCCCGTGATCTTCGGCGTCAATACTTGCTCCACTTTCCAGCAAGTAATCAATCATCTCCAGACTCCCATAACTACCTACCGCCGCATGGATTGGCTGCAAACCATCCTTTGCTCTAATCGACACGTCTGCACCTTTCTGGATCAGAAGCTTCGCCATGTCGATTTTTCCGTATGCCGCGGCGATATGAAGTGGAGAGATACCGGCTTCGACTTCGTTGTTGTCTACGCTGATTCCTGCCGAGAGCAACTGCTCTATGACTTCTACATCTTCTTTATAAACGGCAAGATGCAGATGGAAGGGCAAATAGTTGTTGTTGTCCCTTGCCAGGATGTCTGCTCCAAGAGAGATCAACAGTTTGACGTTATTGAAGTATTCATCTTCGGCAGCGATGTGGAGAGGTGTCTTTCCTTCGTTGTTTCTCGCGTTTATATCAATCCCAAGCTCGACAAACATTTCAATGTTTTTTGTAGAGCCTTTCCTGGCAGCACGATGGAGGAGAGTGTTTCCGTCGTCATCGACAGCCGAGTAGTCCGCTCCAAACTCAATGAGCTTTCTAGCGACATCGTTTTTCGATTTTGACACTGCCAGTTGAAGCGGCGTATAGTATTCGTTCCCGACAGATACATCTGCCCCATGTTCTAGAAGAGCTTCTATACCCTCAATTGGAAGGCCTTCCGATATAGCTAAATAGAGAGGAGTTCTGCCGTCTTTGGCCGGTCGATTTGGATCGGCTCCGTTTTCGAGCAGGAATTTTACGGTGTTTGTCCCCTTCGAAAATATCGAGGCAATCAAAGGTGAGCGGAAAGCATATTCAACTCTCTCTAGATCGGCACCCTTTCCCACAAGATACTTAACGACTTCCAGAGTAGCGTCATTCTTGGAGTTGTCACAGGCGAGGATCAAAGGTGTATAGCCTTCATAAAACATTGAACTGGCCGGATGAGCGTTTATGTCCGCTCCTCTTTCAAGGAGCATCTTCACAACATCGAGGAGACCCTTTCTCGCCGCGTAATGAAGAGCAGTATAAGCGTTGTCGTCAACAGTTGAAATGTCTGCCCCAGATTCAATAAGGTAGGTTGCTATTTCCGAGTGGCCGTAATCCGCTGCGACCATCAAGGGTGTTTTGTTTGCATAACCACGCTCGTTAATATTACCACCATTATTGACAGCTTCCTGTACACCTCGCAGGTCACCGTTGGACGCACTATTGTAAACGCTAGAAAAAGAGACTACTGATAACAGCAGTAATGACAGAAGCACTAACAAAAGTTTTTTCATACTTAAATCCTCCTTCCGGGATGTGAGCGATCGTTAGCTATTTGGAATAGCAACTGATCATCGTGAATGACAGTATCAGCTAAATTATCACTTTACCCTGTCGAGATCCATTCAAGAATAATCTGGAATCTAACATCAGGTTGAACTAATCGGTTAGAAACAGCCTCGCTTGTTCAATGAAGCGACCTCTTGCTGCATGCGTAACTGTGAACGATCTACTACTCGCGGTCTCGAATCACGCAAGAGCATGATCGACGGCCGCCCGCGCGTGAATTGCAGTCGTATCGAAAACGGGAATGTCCACATCGGACTCTTTTATCAAGAGAGGTATTTCGGTGCAACCAAGGATCACTCCCTCTGCTCCATTAAGCTGCAGCTCATTGATTACCCTCTTATAAGCCGACTTTGACTCTTCTCTGAAGATTCCTTTGCACAGCTCCTCGAAGATAATCCTATCTACTACTACCATTTCTTCTTCTGAGGGAACGATTTCATTTATTCCAAATCCCGCCAATGTATCTCTGTAGTAAGATCTTTCCATGGTGAATCTTGTGCCGAGGAGCCCAACGGTTTTGAGTCCTTTTCTCTCAATCTCTTTTCCGACTGCCTTACCGATTTCAAGGACTTCAAGCCCTGATGCTCCTTCGATTTCTCTAGCCAGGAGATGCATTGTGTTGGTACATATGATCAGAAAGTCTGCACCTGCTCTCTTCAGATCATTGGCTGCGGCAGTCAAGACTCTCTCTATACCCTTCCAGTCATTACTCTTCATCATCTCAGAAACGGGGCCGAAATCAACGGAAGCCATTATGCATTCTGCAGAATGCAATCCCCCAAGCCTGTTCTTAACCATTTCATTGAGCAATCTGTAGTACTCTAGCGACGATTCCCAGCTCATTCCCCCAAGTAAACCTATACGCTTCATTTCTACGCTCCGAAGACCTCATCCAACCAGTCAAGAAGAACTGAATTGGACAAAGGAAGATTTGTAACCTGACAATGGGAATCTGCGCCTTCCTGTTTCGTGAAGATCCTCATCATTGCCTTTCCCGAAACGTTATCTGAGGCTTCCCTAGCCTGGGAAAGCGCCTCTTCTCCTTCTCCCTCACTAACCATTGCAAGGAAAGGAATCTGGATACTTTTTATACTGTCACCGACCACAAAGTCCTTCATTCTCTCGAAAGCCTTGAACATTGAATGCCTTCCGTATTTAAGCATTATGTTAATGAGCTGCAGTTTTTGGGCCTTAGATAAATGCTCCGATGGCACAAGGTCGACCGTCTCCAGTGTTATGTCTTCAGGAGAATTGATCGCTTCTCCGGCAAATGCAGACATGTATTTGTAGATATCAGTAACAGGTGAGTTAGAAATCAGCGCTCTTATTCTGGAATCGTTAGCAGCAGCCCTAAGCGAGAAATATCCTCCGAGGCTTATACCGTAAAGTGCGAGTTTTGAGGGATCGACATCCTCCTTCGACAAGGCATAATCGACGACTTTGGAGATCGGGACTTCGTAATCCGGGCGCAAAGGAGTCTCGGGCGAGAACCTTCTCATTCCCACCTGACCGGGACCATCGAAGAGAACAACCGCGTAACCTCTCTGCAAAGCGGCCGAGCCTGCCTGGAAATACATCTCTTCCGATGTCCCGTCAAAGCCACTCATCATCATTACTGTCTTCTTCTTGCCGCCGGTTGTTGGAGCAATCCAGTATGCCGGAATGAAATCCTCGCCGTATGGTATCCTCTCCGCTTCAAACTGAATATCAGTAGTTCTGAAAGCATATACAAAGCAATCCCTACTTTCCATTCCAAGGTATCTTGTCTTCGAGTCTCTGGGGTCGCCAAAGTACTCGGCAGCTCTGAAATAGCTTGCCGCCCTCAAGAATTCCTGTCTCGCGCTCTCGCTACTGCCTTTCTGAAGAACTATGAGGGCGTGATTCTTCAGCTTCGTCGCGAGCTCTTTGAATGACTTCACCCATGAGTCTGGATCATCGCAATTTATATGTGGTACAAGAGAGAGGATCTCCCCGACCGTTCCCCCTTCATAGGAAACCGCACCGAGAGACCTGTAAAGTTGAAAATCGAATTCGGCATCACGCAGTATTCTGACATCCAGCGAACCTCTTGAGACTCTTCTTAAATTGTCCCCCATATCGCACCTCCAACAACACCTTTTCTCAAATAATACTATCAGAAAAGAGTTTCATTGCCGAAGCGGATGTGCTCTTGAGAAAGTAATATTGCAACGTGAAATCTGATATTATCGGACTGGAGGTGATTATGTGAAAAGAGTGATGGTGATTCTTATACTTCTTGTGACTGCGTTTGCCTTTTCGTGGTCTGGCCACGATGCGCTTACTTATATTATTGTTTCGCAGTATGAGGATGATTTCGATGAGTTCGTGGAAATCACCCCTTATACATACGCCGATGTAGATACTCAGGAGTACAATCCGGCCTTAGAGGGTTTCTACGATTATCTCGGCGAAAGCTATCTGCCAGAAGAAGACCTCGATCTGTACAGCTCAGTCTTCCCAAACCCCAAACCGGCTGACAATTTGGCACCCCTGTGGCAGATTCTCTCGGTATATTCTTACGAGCCCGATCTAGGTATGGATAAGGGGCTTGAAATTAAGGGAATAGAGACGCTTCTCGGTGACAGCCAGGGGCTGAGGCATATGGAATACAGGATGCTTTTCTTCATTAGAGTTGGAGAAGTAACCGACGTGGTTCAGTATTTCAGTGATCTGGCCGAGATCGCTTATTCTAGAGGAGACCATTATTGGGCATACCGCTTCATGGGGAGAGCACTTCACTATCTTGAAGATGTAGGTCAGCCATTCCATACGTTCCCGGCACCATTCGTCGAGATGGTGAAGCTGCCGTTCAATATGGACAAGTGGGTGGCTGTTTTTGCGAACTACCACTTTGCTTATGACTTCTACGGTGGATACCTGCTTTGGGAAGAATACGAACCCCTCGTTGAGGCGTTAAGAGAGGTTTCACCCAAAAAGATTAAGGACCCGAAGCAAGCGGCCGTTAGTTTGCGAAGGTACTCCAGGAATAAGTTGAGTTCAGTCTACTACGAGCTTAAGCGTACAATGGGAGACGAACTGGAAAACCCCGAAGCAGTCTGGCTTGGCAAAGCCTATTTCGACGATCTTCAAAACGCAGGCGAAACAGCGAAGCTTGATGCGCTTTCAGTAGAGATCCTGAAAGAAACTGCCTCCTATGTGAAGGGCTACATAAACTATATGCTTGCGAGATTTGCCGAGATAGATTCGAAATCCTAGAAACGCTGTCTGCAAACTCTAAACGGCGATAGACAGAGGTTTTATCTATCGCCGTTTTTGCTAGTTTAATGAAGTTGCCTGATTAATCGGCGTCCTTGCCGGTTCGATTATGTGTTCGAGAGGCAATCTCGTAGAACTTCTTGAGCCTATCAACGACAAGTCGATTGAAAGTGCCCGAAGAGTACTGCCCGTTCTTTCCGATTTTCCCCGGTTTCATTCCTGTAAGTATCTCTATAGCCTCGTCCACGGTTTCGATAGTCCAGACGTTGAATCTACCTTCTTTAATCGCTCTTATTATTTCGTCGTCTAGAACCACGTTATCGAAATTCGCTTCGGGCACTATCACTCCCTGCTGGCCGTTGAAGCCCTTAATTTTGCAGAGATCATAAAAGCCCTGAATCTTGTACTGGACTCCACCCACCGGCTGAACCCGTCCGCTCTGGTTTATTGAACCTGTCACGGCTATCGACTGTTTTATTGGGACTTCACCAATCGCAGAAAGGAAGGCGACCGTTTCGGCAACCGAAGCGCTATCTCCTTCAACTGCCGAGTAAACCTGCTCGAAACTTATCGAGCCATTTAGGCTTAGCGGGAACTGCTGCGCGTATTTCGAGCTCATGTATCCTTGAATGGTCAGACTTGCCTTGTTGTGAATATGTCCACTCAGCTCGGATTCCTTCTGTATGTCGACGATTCCGCTGTCACCCGGTCCGACTTTGGCGGTAATCTTCACAGGTATCCCGAAAGAAAGATCTTCAGTCTGGATCACTGTCAACCCGTTTATTTCGCCGACAAGTTCCCCCTCTGTTTGAACCATTAAAGTGGAGTTCTGGAACATCTCTTTAATCTTGTCTTGATAGAGCGAAACCCTCTTGTGCATTTCTTCCCATGCAGTCGATACGTCATCGGCCTGTATCATCTCGTGACCATTGATTTCCGCGACGGCCGAGCTTTCAAGAAGGATCTGTTCAAGTGCACCGAATTGGGTCGAGACCTTCTTTCTAGTGCCAGAAAGGAAAACCGCCCTTTTGATTACTTCTTTGATCCCTTCTCTCTCGAGTGGTCTTAAGGAATTCTCTTTGACAATATTGCAGGTGAGTCCGCAGAGCTTGCTAACAGTATCATTCTGAATAGCCATTTCCCAGTCGAACTCTGCCTTTACCTTGAAGAGCTTCTTAAAATCGGTGTCAAGGGTGCTAAGCATACTGTATATCCAGGGCTCTCCGATCATGACGATCTTTATGTCAAGTGGAATCGGCTCCGGCTTCAGACTCACAGTCGAAAGCAGGCCGATCTTATGTTCAAGATTCTCGATCCCCTCCAGGCCCGAAAAGAGAACCTGTTTCAGTGTCTGCCAGACATACGGTTCGCTTAGCACGTTTTTGGCATCTAGAACAAGGTATCCGCCGTTGGAACTGTGTATCGCTCCGGGTCTTATCATTGTGTGATCGGTATCGAGCATGCCCATTTTCGCTATGTACTCGATTCTTCCAAAGAGGGAAGAGTAATTGGCGTTCGTTACCTCTACAACTGGTTTCCCCTCTATTCCTGAGTTGTCGACAAATAGATTAACTGCGTATCTCTTGCCAAAAAAGGCCTTCGAATCGATCTCATGGCTGAAGAAGATTCCAAGATTGTCAAGAAGATCCTCCTTCATGCTCTCAATAAAGTCCACAACCTCTTTACTTTCGCTGAATCTATCCTTCATCTCTTTTATGTGGCCTTCAACGGCAAATGAGGCTACTTTTCTGTTCAATTCCTTATACTTTTCACCGTAGTCTTTTTCCATCTTGCTCAGTTTCAGAAGATAGGAATTAACCAGCTCACGAACCTCTTCGCCCTTCTTCGTGATCTGCTTCTGATAATCCTCGGGCAGAGCCTCATATACTTCCTGTGTAAGTGGCTTTCCGTTCCATAGAGGAATGGTTGCGACTCCGGTCTGGTTTATTTGAACGGTGTAGTCTTTCTCTTTGGCCTTCTCAACGAGTTCCTTCAACATGTTTGAACGTTTCTCCGACTGCTCATTCTGTATGGATGTAACTTTCTGCTGAAAGTCCTCGCTCTGGAAACTCTCGCCAATAGTGTTTATAGCGATCTCGACAAACTCATTCATTTCCTTCTGAAATATCTTCCCCGTTCCCGCTTCAAGGGATATTGAGTTTGGAGACCTCGGGTCGTCGAAATTATAGACGTATATCCAGTCTCCGGGGGTCTTAGTACCCTCGACTTTCTTCTTGAGATAGCGACTTACAAAGGTCCTTCTGCCGGTATTGGTAGTACCCGAAACGAACACATTGTAACCCTTCGCATTTATGTGAAGTCCAGTCTCAAGTGCCTTTATGGCTCTTTCCTGACCTATGAACTCTTCCAGTTCGCCAATGCACTCAGTAGATTTCACGTTTCTCGGGAGCGCGATCTTCAGATCAATGTCCTTCCAACTAACTTTTCTCATGCATCTACCTCCTCCTTTCGATAGATTATAACAAACCTGGTCTTCTGGAAGCTCGATTTTTAGTTACTTACCTTTCTAGAAGCGAATGTAAGCGCGAGAGAGAGCTCAATCCTCTTTCGACGGGCCTGCGAGTTTCAGTCTCTTCCTGATAATAATCCCTTCGTCGGGGACCTCTTCAAGTACCGTCAGATTGTCTATCGTCAACTCGTGATGAAAATCCTTGAAGGCAAGTCTTTCCATAACCGGACCAATGTTCGATCGATTAAGATCATCTCCGAAAACAATTGTAATATGGGGTATCCAGTGGATTTCATTGTAAGCGATCGCTCTGTTGTCTACCGAATCGCAGAGTTCGCTCCACAAAGCATGGTGAAGAGATGCTAAGCGCGAATTCCTTGCCAGCCCAATGAATATCACCGGCTTTTCGCCGGAGAAGACTCCCAGATACTCCGTTGTGGCCATCAAAGGGGGCGTATTGGAAGCCGTCACCTCGATCAAAGGGTCGATTCCTGTCTTCCTCTCTTCTACAATGCAGTAGGTTATATGAGGGAAAGGTGTGAGAAAAACTGAATTAAAGCCAAACTCGGTCTTCAGTTCATCCCATATTTCTCTGACGAAGCAATCAAGATCCTCCGGGAGAAGAGAAACAAGTGCTTTCAGAACCGAGCACCTCCAGTTGATTTATATAAGAATTATATCAGCTGGAATCTTTCCTCCTGCTCAAAAACCTTTCACTCCTCGATGCGATTTCGGGAAGAAGTATGAGAGTAAGAACCATTCCCACAACAAGTCCGCTAACCATCAACTTCGCCACATCAACGTATAACAAGAGAGGTGAAAGCAGAAGAACTGAAAAGCCGGCAACAAGACTAAGCCCATTTGCAAGAATTGCATTTGCTGTCTGTTGATATGCCTTACGTGAATCACCGAACCTCCTGAACCAGATCGTGAAATGTATGGCGTAATCGATTACCAGTCCCATCAACATTCCAGAAATAAGAGCTGTGGAAATGCTTAGAGGAATCCTGAAAACGGCCATGAAGATGAAGTTGAATAGTGTCGTTAGCAAAATTGGAATGGTAGCTATTATGGTTGACTTCAAGCTCCTGAATATTGAAAACAGAAGAATTATGATAAGTCCGAATGAGACTATCAGGCTTTGAATCTGGTTGTTGACGACCGATGAGTTGATACTCTTCCATATGAGAGTTGTCCCAGCCAGAGTGAATTCGAAGCTCTTGTTCAGTTCAGGAAATTTTTTTATAGCGTTTTCGACTGCGGCTTTTAATCTCTCTGCACTCAGGCTGTCGCTCTCAGATGAAAAGAGATTGAAACGAATCGCATTATCGCTCACCAGAAGTGAAGTAAAATCTTCAAATGCATCTGTTGAGTTGAGCATCCTGATCATCAAAGGTAAGGGAACGTTGGTCTCCCTCGAAAGGTCAAAGAGACTCATAACCTTTGAAATTCCTTCAATTCCCTTCAGCTCCTCTTCAAGAGCTTCGAGATTTTCAACCTGATCGGCCGTGAACGAAATGCTTGCACTCTCTACAGGTTCGACCATGAGGGCATAATTTGTCAACCAACCGAAGGCCTCCTTCATGGTTCTTGCGCTTTCTCTGATCTCTGAATCCTCCTTGAAGAAATTATACTGATCAATCGTTATTGGAATAGTAATGATCAGTAAAGGAGAAGAGATGCTGAGGACTATAACAACCCAGATAACTGCTTTTTTAACTATTGGATGAACATCTCTCGGCGGCGAAACCTCGCTTTTAGTGGCTGCCTTAGAGGTAACAAGACCTGGAAGGACAGTGATAGTAAAAATAGCAGAAAGAAAGATCCCGGAGCAGACAAATATTCCCATCTCCTGAAAGGCCTTCATATCAAGCAAGATGTATGAAGAAAAGCCCGCCATAGTTGTAAGAGCAGAAAAGAGAATCGGCACTCTCTCTTCGTGGACGGTTCTTCTTACGGCGTTCTTCATATGTATGTTTTCTTCAAATCTCGATAGAAAATGCATCCCGTATGCGCTTCCGATTATCACTATGAACGAAGGAATCATAACAGTAAGACTGTTTATCGAAAGCTCCATCAATCCCATTATTCCTACTATCACCATTACTGCTGCCAAAGGGGGTACAAGGGTTAGAAGTGACAGCGATATTCTTCTGAACTTGATCACGTAAACCGCCATGATGGCCAGCAGTATGAAGGGCGGATACTTGAAGGCGAGATCAATGATAGACCTGAAAGTTTCGGAATTAGCGACACTCTCCCCGATTAATCTGTAGTCATCTACGCCGGAAGAGTCTAATGCCGACCGCAGTTCCGCGATCAACTTGTCACTGCTGAGCTCGTACCCCTCTGCTATGGTGATCATAACCCCATAGTAGCTGCCATCAGAAGAGACGATCAGGTTGCTGTAAAGAGGATCTGCCAGCAGTTCTTCATTAAGAACCAGTCGGCCCTCTTCTTCATAAACATAGCTTTCCGATGGAATACTCATTGTAAAAAGATTGAAGCTCCCCAGCTTAACGGCCTCAGTGGGAGACAAAACGGATTTCACCCACTCAAGAGAATTGATTTTCTCAGTGATGCTTTTCAGGAGCTCCAAAGAGGTTTCAGAAGCTTCAAGAACCAAAGCAATCGATCCGGAATCACCGAAAACTTCCGCAATTTCATTGAACGCCTCAAGCTCCGCATCGTCATCGCTCAAGAAAGCAGCCGGCGAGGGATCGAAGTTAAACCCGTCGATTCCCGACAACAGAACCACGACTACTACGGCCAGTATAGCGAAGGAAACCGCTCTTCTCATATGTGCACCTCATGAACTCGCCTTATTATATCATCTGACTTTATGATTCATCGCCCTTGTGGAGATTGAACGCTTCGCAGCTGAATTGGAATCGTAATTTGAAATGCCTTGACTCTTGTCGTAGAATTGGGGAGTGCGAATAATCTGTCCGACACTGGCAATAGAGTCTGGAGGGATCCAAATGATCAGCTGTAAAAAGCTTACTAAGGTCTTCGACAAAGACCCGGTAGTAAATGAAGTAGATCTGTCGATTAATTCAGGGGAGATATATGGCTTTCTTGGACCCAACGGGGCCGGAAAGACAACTACCATAAGAATGTTGACGGGCACTTTGAAGCCCACATCGGGAGAGGTGAGAATACTCGATATGGACTTCTCCAGAAACGAACTGCTTATCAAAAGCAGGATTGGCGTTGTACCCGATGAGCCAAGAATCTACTCTTACTTCACTGGCGCGGAGTTTCTGGAGTTCATAATGGACGTCTTCCCGGACAAGAAGCAAGAAGCGAAGAAAAGAGTCGGGGAGCTATGCGAAGCCTTTGGAATCGATTATCTAGGTAAGATGATCTCCGAGATGTCCCACGGTATGAAACAGAAGATAATGGTCATATCCGTTCTGATGAGAAGGCCCGAAGTGATATTCCTGGACGAACCCACAGTCGGCCTCGACGCAAGAAGTGCAAAAATTCTGAAGATGCTTTTGGAGAAGTACAAGAATGAGGGATCTACAATTTTCATGACGACTCACGTGCTTGAAATCGCTGAAAAGATGTGTGACAGGATAGGGATAATCAATAAGGGGAAGTTGATCTCAGAAGGCACAATGGATGAATTGAGAAAAAAGGCCGGTGCCAGTGAAAGGGAGAGCCTTGAAAACTTGTTCCTGCAGCTCACCGGTGAAGACGAAGACATCCAGGAAATAGTCAGTGCATTGTGAGGTGACCCCTTTGAACGATCTGAAGCTATTCTTCAAACACAAGCTATTCCTCTTTCCAGGCAAGAGAGGCAACAGGGGTGGCCTTTCCGGTCAACTATTTGTTTTCGCCGTATTTGCGATTATGATCGGCATGTTTCTTTGGGAGGTGTATGGATCTACTGCAGGGGTCTCTATCGAGGGAGTTGCTCTCGGAAAGGTTATGGCAGGTTTCTTCCTGACTATCTCAGGGTTCTTCTTCCTGATTTCTTTCTCTGCGACGTCATCCTATCTCTTCATGAGAAATGAGGAGATAGATATGCTTCTCGTTCTTCCCGTGAAAAGAGTCAGCATAATAGCTTATCAAATAATGATATCGACTGTATATCAGGGACTTACCTTATCCGTCTTTATCGGAATAGCCCTTCCCTTTCATCTGCGAGTCGATCCCAATCCCTGGATTGGGATTCCCGCGCTTGTTCTGGTAGTAATAGACACTGTGCTCTTGGCCTCCATAGTTTCAGTGGCTTTCGGAAAGTTCATGTCAAGGGCGGCAGCGCGAAAAGTGATGTTCATTGTTCAGATAATCGCAGGTTTTATGTTTTTCATTATCGTCCAGCTGGTTCCAAGAAGCACAGACAACATACCGCTGTACTTGCAGAAGCTGGCGTCCGCATGGGGAGTTCTTTCGAATCCCATGAACGTTTTTACCTGGAGTGTGAAAGCTTCGGAGCAGCCGATTTACCTTCTTGTAGGCCTTGGGGCAATTCCGGTTTTGGGATACATATTTTTCAGAGTAGCTTCATCTATTAAGTTCGAACCGGTTTCCTACACTAAAACCAGATCGAAAACGATTCCCTTTAATGAGAAATCGCGAGGGGTGTTGCTGAGAAGAGAGCTTAAGATCTACAAACGATATGAGCAACTGATATACTATCTTTTCTATCCCGTAGTATTCGGTTTGATTTTCGGACTCATTTCAGATGACGCAGTTACTTCAATATTTACTACGGTGCTCATAAGCACGATTTTTACAACAATTCAATCTGCATTTCTTATGGGAAGGGAGTTCCCTTTCATTGAAACGACAAAGATACTTCCGATCTCTCTGGGAAGAATGATAGCTCTGAAGGCAACCTTGCCCGTTCTGCTGGGGTCAGTTCTCTTCGTCGGGGTTCTCACAACCAGCATCCTCGTGAAGGGCGGGTCATTCAGCTATTTTGTTGTAGTTCCCGTAGTCTTCGTCCTATATATTACCTCTTCTCTACTAGGAATCAGGGGTGTCCTGGTATCCCCACCGGATCAGATGGATAATCCGAATACTTTTATGAGAACAAAGTTTGTTCTTCTAAATCAGGTGATCTGCATGGGCCTCAGCTTTGGCGCAATAATGCCACTAACAACAATACTGAGAGGCGCTTCAGAGAGCAGTTCAAATATCTGGCTCATCCTGATTTCTCTAGCGTCGCTTGCAGTAGCTATCGTGATTTCTATCTTCAGCTACAAAAAGGTGAAGCTGGTAATCAACGAGATCTAGACAAGTTCATTGCTCATAATATTCTTAAACATTTGGACCAGTTTCGGGTCAAACTGGGTGCCTGAGCATCTCATTATTTCTTCAATTGCCTCTTCTTTGCTTATCGCCCTGCTGTAAGGCCTGTCATTTGTCATCGCGGCTTCTCGGAGGACGGAGGACCGTTGACGGTTGACCTGAGATGCTTGCTGCGAAGCAGCCTCACTTCCTGTGATGCTTTTCCCAGCGTACAGCGGTCAGCGTTTCTCATCCAAGCGGCTCTTTTTGTTCGGCGTAGCCGGAACTGGCCTCGCCGAAGGCGAGACTGGCCAGGCAAAGCCTGACTGCCTGCGTTAGCAGACGGGCTTTGCAATTTATGCTTGCCTAATTTAAAGAACCTTCAAAATCATGCCACCGATAATTGCAATCATCACGCTAGCCAGTGTCCCGATAAGATAGTACTCGGCAAAGTCTTTGTTATCGAAGTTCTTGAATCTTGCCAGAGATTTCGCGGCAATGACAATGGTTATGGAAGCCACGTTTCCAGTGAGGTAAAGTGTTAGAACTAGAAGTCTTTCGAAGATGCCGATCGCTCGTCCCGTTCTCACATTATCTAGAGAGGAGCTGTTTCCAACGATTCTCTCAAGGTAGTCCGGCTGGTTCTTGTATATTAGATCGAACAGCTTTCTTATGAACACCGCTCCCGCAAAGAGAACATATAGATAGACAATAAGTACGGAAAGCATTTTGCCAACCGGAAGTACGGCTAAATCCAGTCCTGTATGAAAATCTATCCAGACTATAAGGGCAGAAAAGCTTCTGGCTATTGTAAAACTGGAAATCGGAACAAGAAAGACGATCAACAATAGATGAAGAAGTTGGTCAATAATGAACATAGAAAACTTGGCAGCCGGGCCACGTTTACTTTCAGTGCTGGACTTGAAGACGTCCAGAAGTATGTGGAATAGTGAAAGGACTACACAATACAGAAGCACATCCACAAGTCCGAAGGGCATCATCAAAACTACAAGCGTCAAGAAAACAACGATCCAGTGTTTCAGGAAGCCCTTTGCCTGTAGCTCGCTTTTTTCCTTTGCACTGTTGTCTGTTTGGAACACGAAATCGGCGAGTACATGAGCCAAGATCGAAAGAGCTAAAGGTATCATGAATCCATTCATATTTGCCTCCATCCAGTTCCAGAAAGATACTCACTAATCATGATAAACACCGGGTTTAACCTTAAAAGCTTTATTTAACTTACATAAAGATAATTAACTTTAGTGTACACATATAAATCCAAATAGGTTTATATTTTCAATGAAAGAGAGATCAATTTCGCCAGTTCCTTCTCCGCCGCCCTGACCACGTTCCAGCCAGCTTTATCACAATGCTGCTGCACGGCCGGAGCAGTAACTCCCAGAACCCTGGCCGCCTTCTCGTAGGTCCCCTCCCTTTCATATACATGAACGGCCTGCCACTGCTTTTCAGTCCAGCCGCTTTCAATAGTCTCCAATAGAGAAAGAGACGTGTTCAGTGCAGTGGACAAGAAATCATCACTGCAAAGAAAGAACGTGTTAGAAACCCTTGATTTCTTTGCCATGTCAAGAGCGTCTCTTGCGCTGAAGAAAACCTCTCCGCTCAAATCCCACGAAGTCCCAGCCTTCTTAAGTTTGTCATCTTCTATTTCGCCGATGCTCATCCCCACCCTAAGGGCTAAAGGCCGCATAACGTATCTTAACCTTCGCACCAGCGATACGATGACACTTAGATCAGATACTACGCCTTGAATTTCGTCGCCTCTTGACAGTGCGAACGACTTGACGAGATGCTCTCCTGCGAAGGAAGCAAGAGTTTGCTCAATTCTCTCAAATGAAAGCACCTGCTTTCGGGACTGAATAATGTCGGCGGTAATGACCGCATAAAGACCCATTTATTTCACACTCCATTTATCGAAGAACGGATCCAAACTGATTGTAGCACAGTAGTCTCCAAGACCCATACAAACAACGCTTCAATTGGAAAACTGGGTTCCCAGAGAAAGAAAACTACTACGTAACTCTCGCTCATGACTTTCTCGAGATATGGATCTGCAATCTAGAACCACCTAACATGACGATTGACAGACAGTGTATCTGCTGCCCAATCTTGTGGAAGCGTATGACAGTCGTAAAATTCCTGCATAGAATCGCGTTGAACAGTTTACATGAGGTTTCTAGTCTTCCCACCGGTTTCGATTAGTGGACACGCGAAAACCTCCTGCTCTTGAACTATTCGCGACAGGTACTTTTTCTTTCTATTTCTCGACTTCAATAACCCAAAGATCTTTAGCTTCCGAAGAAATGCCTGGCCTTTCAAGAGATGTTGAGTATCCGGCGAAAACTATCTTATCCCCTATTGAAAAAGCGGAGCGAGTTAAATCGTCGCCCGGACTCCCAAAAGTGATGCATATCGGAGAATTTCTTATAGAGAAGATTTACTGTATAATACGCCATATACTATCAGGCCATTCTGATTGTCTTTGGCACTCGGCCATAAAGGTGTCTCAAATGAAGAAATCACTCAAGTTTTGGGATCTTGTTGCTCTAGAAGTAGGTATGACTATTGGTGCCGGCATATTTGTCTACATGCCGATAGCTTACAAGAGCGCCGGGGTTGGGGCCATCGTCGCCTTTATCTTTGCCTTTCTTCCTATGGCAATAATAATGATAAATGTCATGTTGCTTGGATCGACACTTCCCACTACAGGAGGCACGTTCAAGTACGGCGCTTTTCTCTTCTCACCCAAAGCTGCATTCCTTGGCCTTTGGGCATATCTCTTCGGTGCATTTGTGGGACTTTTCCCGCTGAATGCTCTGGCGCTGGCATCCTACATGAAAGGAATCTGGGATGGGATTTCTGTCTTACCTGTCGCTTTGATAATTCTCGCATTCTTCTTTGCGGTCAACCTGCTCGGGCTGAAGATGGCTTCTATAGTAGAGATAGTATTTGTTGCTCTCCTCTTTGTAGCAATTGCCATTTACACCGTTCCCGGCATGGCAAAAATCGATTCGAGAAACCTCGAGGGCCTTTTCTCAAAGGGATTGGGTTCAATGGTCTACGCTTCTGCGCTCCTGACATTTACTTTCGCCGGTTCAAATGCGGTAATAGAGCTAGGCGGAGAAGTGGAAAATCCCAGGAGAAATCTCCCGCTTTCCGTATTATTATCTCTTTCAATTGTTCTGGTCTGCTATCTGTTGATGGCAATTGTCTCTTTTGGAGTAGGAAAAGAGGTAATGATAAACGGCAATCTTAACGATGTAGCTTCGAATTACCTTAACGGATTTCTTTTCTACGTCTTCGCATTCGGTGGCCCAATTCTCGCTATTGCCACAACAATAAACGCTACATACATGTGGGGAACGAGATCTCTTCTGGCTCTCTGCAGGCTCCGAGTCTTTCCATCCAAACTTGGTTTAGTCAATAAGAGAGGAACTCCCTGGGTTCTGTTGACAATCATATGGCTTCTCTCTTCAATCATGCTGCTTTCTGTTGGCGAATCTGGGCTTAACCTCTTTGCAACCTTTGCTTCAATAGGCGGAATAGCGGTAATCGTTCCCACGATGTTTGCAGTCTTCAGACTGAAGAAAAATGAGACTCTTAGAAAAATGGCTCCTGCAATTGTCAGAAGGAAATTGTTCATCTTCATTCCCATTCTCGGTGTAGTGTTTTCAATAGTTATAATGCTTATTCTTCTCTACCAGGTCGGAGTGGACTTCAGCACCTCTTTCTTCCTGTTCTTCATCATCTGGGAAGTGATCGGAATAATATACTTCATCTTCAGATTGAAATATCTCAATCGAATGAAAGACAACCCATTCGCTAAAGACGATTTATCTGCGTTCGACGATTGAAAACTCTTGCAGCGCAAGCCTCCTAACTCTTTAAGCGCATTGTTTTTCCGCATCAATCAAATTGAGAAAACGTACAGTCACGCTGTTCAGTTCACACAGTATCTCACTGTATCCATGATTCTCTCGAAAATCGGTTCGTTCTGGCTCCAAAAGCCCATCTTAGCTGCAAATCCAATCGATAGACAGTACCCGTCTTCACCGGGCTGATAGACATGTGAGTAGATTGTTCTCTCAACGTCCCACTGGGGCGCCGTAAGTTCTATCCATATGCCGGGTTCCCCGGCAATGAGCCTTTCAGACTCCTCAACAACCTCCATAGAGAGTCTGATTTCCTCTTTTTCATCTTCAAGGAACTCCGGTTTCACTCTAGCGATGACAAAGAAAATATTCTCTGACCCGGATTCAGCATCAAACCATCTGCTTACCGGCTTCGAATTCTCATCGCCCTCCAGTTCGAGTCTGTACCCCTCCGAATCATCGAACCAGGAAGAAGGTACTTCATAGCACAGTCCGTCCGAAGAGACTTCTATCCATTCCGCAAGAACGGTCTCTTGAACTACCTCTTGAGCATTCTCAGAGGGTACTTCCTCACTTTCGGTCTCATTCATGAGCTCATCCTTTCCTATCCATGGATCGAATATCACGTTGTCACTCACCGAATTCCCGGTTCCCCGGTAATTGAGAGAAGGATGATGAGGACCTGTAATGTCGCCCCACCAGCAATCTACAGCAACTACCTCGACCTGACTGTCGTTTCTGACACCATAGACGGCGTTTTCTTCGAAGATACAGTCAGCAAACGATATAGGAGCGGTCTGCGAGGAGGAAATCCCTACTCCAGTTGAATTACCAAAGAACGAAGATTCTATAACTTCTACAAATCCTGTACTGTTGCTTAGTTGAAGGCCATCACCGGCAGTGTTCGAGACCGAAATGTTTCTAACGCTCAGCGATCCAGAACCTGTCTTGAAAATACCCGCCTTGTCCCCGTAACCGCCATACATAACCTGTGCCCACTCAAGTTCTGCGCTGCCCTCTTCCTGTATGTAGATCGACCTCCACCAACCAGGTTCAGAAAGTGAGGCATCACCATCATGATTTGCGTCTCCCCCAGCGGAATCATCTCGCCAGTCGGTAAATGTTATCGGCTCTTCCTCGGTCCCAATCGACTTAAGCCTGCCGGAAATCCTCAATCCCCTGTATTCCGCAAACTTCAAGACTGTGCCGGGCCTTATTTCAAGAGTCGCATCTTTTGAGACTGTTATCTCAGCTGAGATATAGAAAGAATACTCACTGCTTAGACCAAAGACCGTATCGGCGTCTATTGTCCCGCCATCAACATGTACATCTATCGCGTTTTCCTCGAATCGAGCCAGCGGATCATCGAAAGAGACATTAACTGCCATCCTTACTCCGGTCCCATTTCTAAGGAAATGGTTGTTCGAGAGATTAAGGCTTGAATATCCTGCAAGAATCTTTAGTGCATCTCCAGAAACATCATGGATAGTAGAGTTGGTCAATGTGAATGATCCCGAACCGGCTCTTACAATGCCATTTTGCGAATAGCCGATGTCAACGAAGTCCAGTTCAGCCGATCCGGATTCTCTAATATTTATGGAGTTCCACCAGCCCTTGACCGGCAAGGTAGCATCGGCATCTCTATTGGAATCGCCACCAGCGGAATCATCACGTTGATCGGTGAAGAAGACGGGTTCTTCTTCAGTTCCAAGCGCGATGAACTCCCCATCGACAGTGATCAGAGAGTTTTGAGCCATTTTAACTACAGTTCCCGGCTTGATCTCAAGTCTCGCATCTCTTGTAATTGAAGTGCTGCCGCTCAAGAGCAAGGACAAGTGTTCCGGAACTCTCCAGATCACTCTACCGCTAATAGTTGCCGCTTCTACATAGATGTCTTTGCTGTTTTCAGAGAAGTAGGTTTTATCGTCTATTACCAGAGAGCCGTTTGCGATTGCCCTTACACCCGTATCATTGGATACGAAGACGGATTCTTCTACCGAAACCCCGTCCGTCCTGCAGTTCAGTCCGGCTTCGGAGTTTTCTGAGAAAGTTGATCTGGCGATCTTCACTCCTCCGGCAGCATTATCTGCTCTGAAGCCGTCCCCTGCAACCTTTTCAATTACCGTGTCTGTCATTGAAACCGCTCCAGTACTGCTCTTTAGAACTCCGGACCGATCACCGTATCCAGCGTATCGAATCACACAGTGTTCGAAACTCGCCGTGCCGTCAGTCATAATGCCTATCGATCTCCACCAGCCAGGAGCGGGGGTGGTCTCTTCACCGTCTCTGTTCGCGTCTCCGCCAACTAGATCATCCCTCAAGTCGGTGAAGTAGATTGGCAGATCCGCTTCTCCGATTGCCTTGAGACTACCGTAAACAAGGATTCTGTTGTTCTGCCTGAATTTGACCACCGTACCAGGGAGAATGCTCAGAGAAGCGCCGGCCGCGATGCTCACGTCACCAGTTATGACCATAGAGTAGTCGCTGCTCGATCCCCACGATGTTGCAACACTTATCGCCCCACCATCAAGATGAATATCTGTTGAGTTGTCTTCGAACGTGGTGGTTACATCGGCAAATGAAGCGTTTATACCTAACCTGACTCCAATTGTATTGTCAGAGTACTCGTTCTGAAAATGCTCGAAGGATGAATAACCCGCAGAAAGGCGCAGACCGTCTCCAGATGTGTTTGACAGAACTGAATTCGATATCCTTAGAGAGCCGGTTCCACTCTTCAATATTGCAGCCCCATCGGAACGACCGGCATAAGCAATTCTACACCAGTCGAAAATGGCCTTACCTTCATTACGTATGTTTATAGACCTCCACCAGCCTGCTTCCGGCAAAGAACCATCACCCGGTATCACCCCTCCAACAGAGTCGTCGCGAGTCTCAGTGAAAAAGATCGGATTCTCCTCTGTTCCGCTCGCAATTAGTTCTCCGTCTACTGCCATTAGTGCGTTCTGAGCTATCTTAACTACGCTGCCGGGCTTAACGGTAAGACTTGCCCCCGATGCAACTGAAACACTGCCGTTCATCAATATGGATATATAGTCAGGTGCTCCCCACGTAACTTTGCCTGAGATTGTGGCGGGGTCGATCTGTATTGCAATATTGTTCCCATCAAAATAGGTCTGTTCATCAACCTCGACCGAACAGCCCGCCGGGAGTCTTATCCCAATTCCGTTGGAAGCTATGGTCAGCGCCTCAATTTGGACGCCGTCGGTTTTATAGTACAGTCCGGCACCTGTGTTGTAAGAGAGTGTTGAATACCTTACTTCCGCACCGCCTGCGGCATTGTCGATCCTCAATCCGTCACCGGTAACGTCGTGAATAGTGCTGTTCAGAATAGAAAAGGCTCCGGTACTGCTCTTAATTACTCCTGCCATATCACTTACTCCAAGATACCCGATTGTGCAATACTCAAAGTTCGCGGTACCTTCTGTAAGCAAATTTATGCTGCGCCACCAGCCACTTGCAGGAGAAGTATCTTCACCGTCTCTGTTTGCGTCCCCTCCGACAAGGTCGTTTCGAAAGTCTGTGAAATAAATCGGGGCGCTGTCTTGACCAGCTGCTTCAAGATGACCGTATACGAGGATTCTGTTGTTCTGCTTGAGCTTGATTACAGTTCCGGGCATCACTTTCAATGAAGCTCCCGCAGCGACAACAATGTCGCCGCCCGTTACCATCGAATACTCGCTGCTTGCACCCCACACTACACTGGAGCTAATCGTCCCGCCGTCTAGATGCACGTCCAGATCGTTGCTTTCAAAATGCGAAGTTAGATCAGAGAAAGATGCATTTATGCCCAACCGCAAACCAACCGAGTTATACCCGAAATAGTTGTCCGAAGATTCAAATAGAGAGTACCCTGCAGTCACTCTAAGCCCATCCCCGGAGCTTCTTACAATCGCTGAATTAGATATCCTGATAGAGCCCGTCCCACTCTTGAGCAGAGTTGCACCATCCGATCTGCCTCCGTAGGCTATGGTACACCATTCAAGAACGGCCGAGCCTTCATTCTGGATGTTGATCGACCTCCACCATCCCTTTTCGGGAAGCGTTTCGCTCCCATCTCTGTTGGAATCTCCGCCCACTGTATCGTCACGCAAATCGGTGAAGTAGATCTGTTGATCTTCTACTCCTCTTGCCTGAAATTGACCGTAAACCAAAAACCTGTTGTTCTGTCTCAATTTGACTACTGTTCCCGGTACGATTTCAAGCGATGCTCCGGCATTTATAGAGACGTCACCGGTAACAGTCATGGAGTAATCCCCACTGGCTCCCCATTTCACAATTCCTGTAATAGCTCCACCGTCAAGGTGTATGTCCACTTCGTTCGATATGAAGGTCGAACTCTGATCAGAGTAGGATGCGTTTATTCCGAGCCTAATACCGTTTGTGTTATACATGAAAGCATTATTGATACTTTCAAAGGAAGAGTAACCTGCCGAAATCCGAAGGCCGTCTCCTCTTACCCTTCGAACAACTGAATTTACAAGTCTCAGAGAACCCGTTCCCGATTTGAGAACGCCGGCACCCGTTGACGCGCCTGCAAATGAGACCTCGCACCACTCAAGATATGCCGATCCCTCGCCTTGAATATTTATCGATCGCCACCAACCTGGTACCTGAGCAGTACCGGTGAAGACAATCGGGTTTGCCTCGTTGCCAACGGCCCTCAGCGTACCGTTAACGATGAAATCCTGATTTTGGACTATGAGAACTTCCACGCCGGGCTCTATTGTGAGGATAACGTTTGGAGAAATCGTTATTGTCGCCCTAACCAGGTATGGGCTTTGCGCTATCGTCCATACCGTGTCCTCGGCTATAGTTCCAGAAACCTCTGTGGGAGGTTTGTAATTGTCAACAGGTGTTTCCATGTTCTCCGCAAAAAGCAATCCAAAAGGTATAAGAAGCATTATCAGCAGCCAAGATCTAACGAACTCTAAAATGAGCACCAAAACTCTCTTCATGTGGCACCTCCGAGTTGTCCCAGGCTTTGTAGAACTTTGATCGGAGAGCGACTGTATTCCTATCAAAGCCATCGTATGAACAGATTATACATTCGTCTAGAAGCAATACCTTGCAGAAGTGAACAGTTGAAATAACTTGAACAAGAAGATTGCAGGATATACTGATACTGCAGAGCAAAGAAAACCTGAGCCACTAACTGAATCCCATTGTCGAGTAATTATTATGGACTAACAGACAGATACCAATTTAGACAAAACGACAATAATTCTAAAGAACCCAATAGTTTGCAAGTTTATCCTTCTCTAAGAGAGTTTCCCTATATACATGTCTTTTCTTCTGCCTGCTTCGAATGACCTAAATACTACGCAAATCAAAGAGAGCCGTTGAAAATGTCGTCGTAACCAACTATTGTGTTTGCGTGATTAGTATCGGGATAAATGTAAGTTGATGTGTTCCAGACGTCTTTCTCTGTAAGGTTCTTGTACTGATTGGCGTCTATTGAAACAGATACCAGATAACCCGCGGCGAGATAGGACTTGATAGTCAGTATGTCCTGATCCGTCCTTACGGTCAAATAGCTAATTACATTCATACCGTTCCTGTATCTAGGAGCTTCTCTCCATGCAGATTCGGAAGGCCATGAAGTGTGATCGCTCGTATCGTAAGGCATCCTCTCCCAGCTGCTCACTCCCACTCTCGACAAAAGCTTCTGGGCATCTAGGTAAGATGAACCGCCATCTTCCCCATCATTTATCTGATGATAGATAAAATCAGGGCTGAATATCCTGTTCTGATACGAAGGAGTAGGTTCACCGCCATTTGTCCAACTTGCACCGCTGAGGTCCCAGCCTCTGTCCCTGGCCTCGTAGAAAGTGGAAGTATAGTACCCATTTGAAAAGGCTACGCACGAGCCCTCGCTGCCCTGATCTCCTACGGGAGGAAAGTAAGGCGAAACGGAATGATCTACAGTTGATGGTAAGCTTCCCTGGAATGAGAAGCCATCCATCAAATGCCAGGTCCTGGCGATTTCATCCCAATCGTCTTCAGAAGGAGGACGCAGACCAGTACCGTGTCCGTCAATGATCTCATTGTAGTTTCCTCCTTCTTCGAGGACCCCTAGGTCTGCTTTAAGAAGTTCGAGCATTTCCGTTGACAATCCCTCCCTTATGCTTGAAAGGTAGTATGAAGAGCCCTGTGCTGCAACAACATTATGAATCTGCACGTTCACGAATGAGTTGTTTACGGTGTTCTTTGGTGTCTCGGTCGAAGTGTATATCGCGACGGGAACTCCAGATTGATAACTGTCGAATACTTCCACCGAAAAGAACTCGATACTTCCCGTAGTGAAATTACTGAAGGAATCAAATACCTTCAGGAACAATGTCTCATCCTCAAAGGGAAGGAGTTCGGTGATATCCAGCACCATCTTGTTGTCCGGGAAAGGATATTGCCCTCCTCTATAGCTATAGTCATCGAATCTCTTTTCTCTTATGGGAGAAGAAGGGTTGCCGACTCCAATCGTTATCTCGCAATCATCTCTTATTCCATGCGAGATCTCGAATACAGCTATTGCTCTCGGTTCGTAGTTGTCTCTCGGATCTATAGTGAAACAGCGAACCTGGTTCTCCTTCATCGCTTCGTATGTAATGTACAGGAAGCCATCTGGAACGTTCTCCCAACCACCGACTCCCCATGAATTCACGACCTTGAAGGCCCCCATCTCCTGCGGAGGAATGCTGTATGTGAAACTCCAGACTGCTTCATCCGAATAAGCCCCTCTGTCATCCCGCGCCCTTACTTTGAACGAATGGATTCCCTCGGGATAGTCGCTCCATGTATAGCCTGTACCAAGACCGAAATCTATCCAATCTCCGCCATCCCTGCTGTATTCATATCTTGCTATCGTGCCATCTGAGTCGCTGCCTGTCCATGAAAATGAATTGCTTGGCACGTCTATATTGCCTTCAAGACCGCCGATCTTCGTAATGATCGGGGGCTGATTCGCGTAGCTGTAAGTGAATGACCAGATAACTATCTGCGAATACGCCCCTCCGTCATCCAGAGCGCGAACCTCGAAGACATGATTTCCCTCTGAATATCCCCTCCACGTATAACTAGAATCAGTACCTACATTAATCCATTCTCCGTGGTCTTTTCTGTATTCATACCGTTCTATCGATCCATCGGAATCGCTTCCGATCCAGGTAAAGGTATTGAGATACCTGGTCGTATCGCCTTCAATTCCACCGGTCTTTGTAACTGTCGGAGCATTATTGTTCAATATATATTCGAAATTCCAGACAACAGTTTGAGAATACAATTCTTCGTCGTCTCTTGCCCTAACCTCAAAAGAGTGATTACCGATAGAGTAATCGCCCCAGACGTATTCGTTTTCCATTCCATTGCCAATCCAGGCCCCAGTATCTTTTCTGTATTCGTATTCAACTATTGCTCCATCGGGATCATTGCCCGACCAGGAAAAGGCGTTTGAGGCGTTCTCTGTCTCTCCTTCAATTCCACCGATCTTTGTCACTGCTGGTGGCACATTGGGAGGGTCGTAATTGAAGGTCCAGACGATTATCTCCGAATAGGCTCCTTCATTGTCCTGTGCCCTTACTTCGAAAGTGTGTTCGCCTTCGGAATAACCGTTCCATGTGTATTCATTGGAAAGCTCAGCATCGCTCCATTCTCCCAAGTCTCTTCTCAGTTCGAATCGCGCTATTTCACCATCTGGATCGTTTCCCGTCCACGAGAATGTATTACTCGACTCTTCCGTTTCTCCTTCAAGACCACCGGTCTTTGTGACTATTGGGGGCACGTTTGGCGGATCGTAATTGAAGGTCCAGACGATTATCTCCGAATATGCCCCTTCATCGTCGAGCGCCCTAACTTCGAACGTATGTTCACCTTCGGAATAATAGGCCCAAGTATACCCGGTTTCCTTTCCATTGCTCTCCCAGCCAGCGAAGTCCTTTCTATACTCATATTTAATAATTGAACCGTCGGCGTCACTTCCTGACCATTGGAATGTACAACTGTCTTCCGTTACTTTTCCACTCGCACCATCTAGTTTTGTGACCTCGGGCGATTTGTTAACGACCGGACATCCGAGCAGCAGGAAAATAAGAGACAAAGACAGAATGAATATAATAGGTTTTTTCAAGTTACTCTCCCCCTAGAGATGCTCCTAACAGAGCCGCCTCAATCAAAAGTCTGTTCAATATGAGAAAACAGTTGATCAAATCCAGTTTGTTAACTCTCTGCAATAGCAGATGCTGTTCAAAAACCATTCAAAACGCCTTTATTATGAGTAGTTTATCATTTGAAACGCCTAACGCCTCTTCTCAAATTTTAATTTTCCCTTACTTCAACTATCTCCGGTCACTCTTGACGAAAGAATTATCGCTTAGTTCCCTGAAAGCAAGTTCAAGCTCCTCATTTGTGTTCATAACTATGGGGCCACCCCATGCTACAGGTTCTTTCAAAGGCTTCCCCGATAAAAGAAGAAACCTGATTCCTTCTGTCCCTGCCTTAACCCAAAATAGCTCACCCTCATCGAAGAGAACTGCTCGCTTGTTTTCGATGACTTCGGATCGTTCTGGATCGAAGATTCCACTGCCGAGCAGAATGTAAATAAACAGCGTGGATCCATCTTCAGAATTGTATGACCATTCCTTCCCCGCATCAACCTCAACGTCTAAATATGTGGCTTTCACATACCTACCCTCAAACGCTCCTGCCAATTCTTTGTAAGACCCGGCTATTAAACGTATTCTTGCACCTTCTTCACTTACAATCGGAACGTTTTCACTCTTGATGTCTCCGTACTGAGGGTCAACCATCTTGTCCTTTGCCGGAAGATTCAACCACAACTGAACTCCCAGCATCCTCTCTGCTGGCTTTGGCATCTCCTGGTGGATAATTCCCGAACCTGCGGTCATCCACTGACAGTCCCCATCCAGTATCTCTCCTTTGTTACCCAGGCTGTCACCGTGCTCAATCACCCCGCTTACAAGATAAGTTACGGTCTCGATGCCCCTGTGAGGATGCCACGGGAACCCCTTGACATAGTCCTCCGGGTCGCTGGAATCAAAGGCATCAAGCAATAGAAAGGGGTCGAAATCCTCAACGTCTCTGTGGC
Source organism: Mesotoga sp. UBA6090 (assembly GCF_002435945.1). NCBI lineage: Bacteria > Thermotogati > Thermotogota > Thermotogae > Kosmotogales > Kosmotogaceae > Mesotoga > Mesotoga sp. UBA6090. Next base: position 4,794 of record NZ_DIXC01000029.1, on the reverse strand, counting down.
CCACTACTCTAACAAGCTTCACACCTGCTCCATCAACGGCTGCTCTTCCGGTTACGATCCTCTTTGTCCTTCGGATTTTGCCCACAGTAACCTCCTGTTTGTCTTTATACAACGATTTTCAGCCTGATAATGAGAACCCACATGGACTATTCCAATGAGTCTCAGATTCCCATGCCACACTTCAGCTGTTTTGCTATTATACATTCCGTATCAGCCTACCTATCTCAATTATCTCAGATCATCTATCGATCTTTCTAACATAGTAAGAGTACGAACACAAGAAGGCTGGACCATGTCCTGCCCGGCTTTAAGGGATGGGGTGAGAAAGGTAATAAAGGTTTCCACTGTCAGTTCTGCTGTATTGGCAATTAGTTGCCGCTAATCGTACTACTATGTCGGGGTCATACTTGCCTTTGGGTTCTTCAATTCATCTTCAAACAAATTATAAGAAAGGGTTTTGGGAGTATTGTCGCAAAAGTATGGGAAAAGATGAGAGATAACCTGAAAGTTGTTTTCTTTTCTCGGCAAACCTTATTGAAACAGCATTGCTTGCACAGAAAGGAAAAATTGAGAAATTTGCAGATCACTGCGTACATAATGATGCGATCTCTTTGGATTCACAGCTGATGATGAAAGAATTCCGGGGTGCACTAGATAATATCTAGGTTCAATATTCCAAGGAAGATGGACCGGTTAGAAAGGTGTCGTTGCCGGAGGTCAAGACACCATCCATATGCAATGAATGCTAGTTAGTTCGGCAACAGTTGCTATCTATGAATCCCCTCCTAGATGCCCGTTATCCTTTCAGTGCTTTCATAAATCGTATCCACCTACTGTCGATACTTACAGATGAGTTGTTCGAAGCATATTTGGAACTCCACTTATGCTCAATGATTTTCTCTTTGTCTTATAGAAATACAGACGTCTTTTGAATACTTATCGGAAATCATCTGCTGATCTAGAAAAGAGCTATTATCTCACAACCGAACGCGCCAAAGTGACTTTGAGATCGGCCGATGATATTGAAAACTTCAAAGAGGTATGAAATGTCTGTTGGTCCTTCTTTTCGTGGCGCTGTTGGTGACAGTTTATTGTAAAGACCCTACTTCACCGAGGAGAATGTAAACACATTTATTGGACGGCTTGAATCGGAAGGATTCATCGTGCAGCAAAGTACATTTTACTCATTCGATATGCCCGATCTCTTCTCAAACTACATTACGCCCAGCTGTTACGGAAACAACGCAGACACGCAGTACTGTGTGTGTATTACCTGCCCCTGGCTCCATCCCAAACAGCCAAGAAAACCTTCCCTTTCACTTTCAGACTTAGGGAAGATGAAGCTGTTGTCTTAAGCTAACCTTCGACGCAGATCTCAAACTCGATGGTAGCTTTAGCTTTGCGAGAATGCTTCTCGAGAGTAACGGGGAGTACTCGGGATTCGAAAGACTAAGACCAGCTTACCGCATGCTCTACTCAAACAGTCCTGCCGACGAGACAAGCAGATTTGAAGTCCAGGCGGAGGGAAGCCTATCACTTGATGCTGCATTCTGGATGGACAGAACAATGAACCTTTCGATAACTGGAGAGTTGTACCTTAAGAAGAGCTCATTGTATATGATTGGTGGCCTTAGAGCCGAAAAGGCACTCATGGATCTGCTTTCTATTTCCGGTGCGGGGTATCTTGTACTGGATAACTCAGGCGGATTCTACAGCAGATACATTGTTGAACTTGGGATAACTCCTCTCCCCGATGTACAGATTTATGCAGGATACGGCTGGGGCTCTCTAAAAGAAAGCTTCATAGGGAATCTCCAAAAGAGCGGCTTCTATTTCGGAATGAGATTCAAATTCGATGACAGCTGGTTCTTCGAGAAGAAGAATGATGGAAGGTTGAGTCTATACTTCTTCGAGGATAGAAATCTTGATCGGGTCATGGAACCCGATGAAGAATCTATACCAGTAAGAATCAGAATCGGAGAGACTGAATATCAAAGCGACGAGAGAGGCCGGATAGAGATCGTTCTTCCCGCCGATCTACATAGGGTGGAGCTGATAGAATACCCTTCGGGGATGATCTCTCTTGTAGACGCTCCTGTGGAGATCAACGTTACCGAATCGGGTGTTAGGGATTTTGATTGGCCTTTCATGAAATCTCCGGCATACTTGAACGTTGCGGTATTTGTAGATTCGAATACTTCAGGCCAGTTCGAAGAAGGCGAGGAATACATTGAAAGTTTTTCGGTAAGCGTTGGCGAGGAGTCGATATTTACAACATCAGGAACATTGACGGTGCCGGTAACTCCCGGGGAAATGAAGCTTTCACTCGATCTGGCTTCATTTGGAGAAGGAGTAAGCATCACCACGGGAGCCGTTGATATAAATGTAGAGCTTGAACCGGGGGAGAGAGCGAGTGTCCGTTTTGGAATTGCATACGAGAGAACGATGGAAGTGACACTTTTTGACGATCTCAATGGAAACGGCACAAGAGAACCCGAGGAACCTCTACTCGATGCCTCGGGTGTCCTTACGATCGGCGGTCGTCCCTTCAGAGTAAATTCACAGACTCTTCTGGAAGGCGTCCCTTCAGGAAAAAGCCGTGTGGTCCTTTCAATGGGCAAAGGATTCGAGCGGCTTTACTCGCGCACGACGGAAATCGAGACAGTTGAAGTAGGTGAAAAAGGCGATACTCGACTGGAAATTGGTTTTGCCAAAAGAAGTTCTCTTAACATTTCCATAATTGAACAGGCGGGAGATTATCTGTACGAAGTGGTCAATCTGAATGTCGATGGAGTCGAATTTCAGGTCTTTGGAATGATCGAGCGGGTAGGACTTGTCTTTGGGGAGCACTCTATCGAAATAACCGAATTGCCTCAGGGATATGCTGTTTCTGAAAATCTAAGGACAATATGGCTCGAACCTGGAATGACAGGTAATCTAGAGCTCAATGTTCATGAAGAGTGATTGTTTTCAACCCTTCTTGAAAGACTATAGCTTCAATAGGTCCGATCTCTTCAACATCTTGATCGAAATAACCTGATATTGAACACATTTTCATCTCTTCCAACTAATTTGATAAGAGAACTCTCTAATTTCAGACTCCCCAGATCAATATCGTGGGCCGAATATTGGAGAACGGTTGAACTTTTCAAGACAACTGAAAAGGCAGTCGCCTTTTCTTTACCTCTCACTACAGAAAGGCGACTGCCTAGATATTTAATTTGCTCTCCTCCAATCCATTGCTTTTCTTTGCTCTTGCTACATAGAATTGAACCATGAAGAATCCGGCGCTTAAGGTTGCGTTACTATATGTTGTTTTTGGTGCTCTGTGGATCTTGTTATCTGACATGATCGTAGATTGGATGTTTGTTGAAAAACGTCTTGCCACTCATGCGCAAACCTACAAGGGTTGGGCCTTCGTCCTTTTCAGCGGGTTCCTCTTTTACATTCTTATTCATCGCGAATTCCACGAGAAGAACAAGACACAATTTGAGCTGGTGAAACAGAAAGACTTCTCCGATGCAGTACTAGACACGGCAGGGGTCTTCGTTGCAGTATTTGACAGCGAAGGTAGAATCATCTTCGCAAATGACACTTTCGAAAAAGTTCTTGTTGTTACGTCTGAAGAAATAAGCGGCCAAAAGTGCACCAATGTCTTCGCTAGCCCTGAACTGGTAAGTTGGATAAGAAAGACAATCAGTGAAATCAGTTCAGAAGAAGCCGAGAGCTTCTACGAGGCAGATCTTGAATCCCCCTCTGGAATTCTTCACGTTCGCTGGACATTAAGCAACCTTACGAGCTGGAAGGAGGAGCATGAGTACTTTGTTTTGACAGGCGTAGATATCACACAGCTTGTAGAATCTGAAAGGAGTGCGATGCATAGGCTGGAAAATATCCGCGCATTACATGAAATAGATATGGCAGTCAGCTATCACTTTGAGCTCAACGAGATGTTGGAAGTATTCCTGGAAAGGCTCATTTCAAGGTTGAACGTCGATGGAGCCGATATCTTTCTCATAGACAAAGAAGAGAATGTCCTCAAATATACTCACGGAATGGGCATCTTTGCCGGAGAAATAAATTTCGAGGAACTCCCAATAGAAGGGACAATTCCGGGAAGTGTAGTTTTGTCGGGGAAGTCATACTCAGGCCCGATTAATCATGGTAATACAAACTGCCCGAGACTTAAGAAGCTCATTGAAATGAGAGTCGAGGACTACCACGCTGTTCCGCTTGAGACAAGAGGTAAGACACTAGGAGTCCTTGAAGTATTCGATACGAAGGAAGTTAGTCGGGACAGTGAATGGAACGACTTCCTCCAGACACTTGCCGGTCAAGCCTCTCTAGCGATCGATGTTGCTATAATGATGGAAAATCTCCGGGAAAGCAATAGGCAGATAGCAATGGCCTATGACCAGACTCTTGAAGTTCTCGCGAGATCTCTTGAAATGAGGGATATGGATACTGAGGAACACTCCAGGCGAGTAACTGATCTTACGGTTCGTCTTGCCAAAAAGATGGAGGTGACTGAAGAAGAACTGGAGAGTATTTATCGAGGAGCCTTGCTTCACGATATTGGCAAGATTTCAATACCAGACAGCGTTCTATTGAAGAAGGGGCCACTCAATGAAGAAGAATGGAAGGTAATGAGAACTCATCCTGTAACCGCATATGAAGTGTTGTCACAAGTGGAGTACCTCCGGCCTTCACTGGATATTCCTTACTGTCACCACGAACGCTGGGACAGAAGTGGATATCCTCGTGGACTTAAACTCAACTTTGACAGCAATGAAT
>NZ_DIXC01000028.1 GCF_002435945.1 Mesotoga sp. UBA6090 | reverse complement strand
CGGCCAGGAAGTACATCATCCAGTAGCCAGAGCTTCTCCAGACATTAAGAAGGATCAGAACCCAAAGCGCCTGATCGGGAGAGGCGAAGAACGGCTGAGGTTTGAAGCCGAACATTGTCAGGAAGCTGTTTGCCAGACCGTTATACGGATCGAGGACTATCATCCAGATTACAGAGACAACGGCGAACGAGATCGCCGCCGGCAAAAAGAAGACAGTCCTAAAGAACTTGGTGAAGAAGTGACTGGAATTCAGAAGAAGCGCCATTAACAATGAGGTCAAGACAATCAGAGGATTTACGATTATCGAGTAAAAGAGTGTAACGGAGAAGGATTTCCAGAAAACAGGATCCTGCTTGAAGAGGTATTCATAGTTTTCGAATCCCACGAATGATTTTGCCCCGGTGAAACTCGTCATAGTAAGGCTCTCAATAACCGAGACCCCTATTGGCCAGATCTTGAACACAAGAAGAAATGTCAGCGCGGGCAGAACGAATAGCCACGCTACCTTGTTATTTCGAAACATCTGCACACCATCCGAAATAGTCTAAATTCAAGCACGATCCCTCAAGTCTACCTGTACTTTCTAAGTTCTCTGTCGATTCGTACGGCGACCTCTTCAAGAGTGCTTCTTGGATCGGCACCGTAGTGAATAGAATTGAATGCCTCCCTTAGCATGAGCTCAAATTGCGAATAACCTGGTGTTCGCGGCCTCGGAACTGCTGTTGTCTCCATTTCAGCGACAAACAGCTGCCACATAGGATTGTCGAAAACCTCGGGAAGGGCCTCGTAAACATCTGATCTTGCAGGCGCTATACCATTCAGCTTGTGCCAGGTGATTACTGCGTCCTTACCTGTTATATACTTTGTGAAGGTCAAAGCCTCCTCAAGTTTCTTTGTCTTGGAGTTTATTCCAACATGCCAGCTGCCGGTAGGGGTGATTGCAACCCCGCCCTCGAAATAGGGGAAGGGAGAGAGACCGTAATCAATATCGGGATACTGAAGCATCCTTCTAATGTTCCACTCGTTTCCAAGCATCATTGCGGCCCTGCCAGTTCCGAAATACTCGCGAGAAATGGCCGAATCGTTGAGACCCTGGGGGCTGACCTTCCATTCGTTGAAGAGCTTCCAGTAGAAGGTGGTTCCTTCAATGAACTCATCTGAAGTGATATATCCCTGAGATACAAGTCCGTCGTCGGAAAGAACCTTCGCTCCTAGAGACTGAACCATGGGGAAAATAAGATACGGTCTGTCTATTTGCTCAATCACAAGGCCCCAGACATCTGTCAGTCCGTCAGCATTCGTGTCTTTGGTGAGTTTCTTCGCAATTTCGGCCACCTCTTCCCATGTTAACCTCTCTTCAAGGGTCTCCGGGGGGAAGGGGATGCCATGTTCTTCAAAGATGGCCTTGTTATAGAAGAGACCAGCGGAAGAAGTTCCGTAAGGAACGGAGTAAAATTTACCGTGATAGCTGCCTTCTTCTATAGAGGCATCAAACCATGCAGACATCTCTTCTTCGGAGAAGTGCTCGTCAAGAGGGAGAAGATAACCTCTTGCCGCGTAGGAAGCGGTATTCGGTCCATCCACAATGTACACATCTGGAGTACCATCTCCGGCAGCCAAACGGACTTCAATTGTCTGAAATAACTGGCCGAAAGGAACTAGCTGAATGTCCACATCGATTCCCGGATTCTCGGCTTTGAACGCGTTGATCACCTGCATAACCTGATCTTGCGGCCATCCCATCCATAGGACCTCAATGGTTGTGGCTGAAAGCATAATACCCAGTAATAGGACTATTACCAGTAAGAGCTTTCTCATTTCCCTACACCTCCTGATGAGCTACCTGTCTCAACGTCTCCTAATGAGCTTGAAAGTAAATTTTCCCGACGGAAAGTAACTCTTCGAATATAGAACCTTTCTATCCAAAACATCGTAATGAATCTGCTCCAGTAAGAGAAGTGAAGTGCCCGCATCGACGTTGAGTTTCATAGATAGAACTTCGTCACAATTTATAGGAATCAGATCGCATTCCGCATACCTGATATCGATATTATAGTGTCTACCCAGTCCCTCAAAAACAGAATTGTAGATTCTCTCAGGATCTATCTCTTTCACTATGGACTTCGGAATGAAATCAATGCAAACCGCAACAGGGATTTCCGAGGCGTATTTGGTAGTCTCAAGAACATGGACCATACTGCCCACTTCCAGGTCGAGGAACCCGCAGATTTTCTCTTCGCAAACACATTGATCAAATAGAATTATCTCGCTTCGGGCAGAGTGGCCCTGAGATTCGATAAAGCTGCCGATGCTTGACAGCCTCTCGATTCCTCCCCTAATGATCGGATATCTATCGGTAACGAATGTCCCAATTCCATGCTTCTTAACCAGCAAACCCTCTTTTTGAAGGAGACCGATAGCCTCTCTTAGGGAATTTCTGCTAACCCCAAGCTCATGAGCAAGGTCGGGTTCCGATGGCAGTCTCTCTCCGGCTTTGAGTTCACCATTCAAGATCAGTTTTCTCAATTTGCTATGAATCTTCCCCGAAAGTGAGATATGGGAATTATGGTCGATCCCAATCTCCTTCATTCGCATCGCCTCTTCAATGTTGTAGGATGTCCTACAACTTACTATACACTATTGGTCTTCGATAACAAAGATTGCAGAAACATTCTAGTTTGAGGTTGTCCGTCAACGGTTGGCCGTTATACGAATATTTACCCCGTAAGGCTGCATTCTGCGGGAGGCGAGACCGACTGCATCGGGAAGTGATGCTGCGAAAATCATCCCAAGAAATGATGCCGCTTTTAGCGGGATGATTCAGAAGCCAGTCTGCTGTCGCAGGCCAGTCAGGCGTCGCCTGGCCAGTCTCGCCTTCGGCAAGGCCAGTTCCACTTCGCGAGCAAAGAACCGCTGTTCGCTGTAAAAAGCCGTCCTTGGTCATTCGTACCAGATCATGAACCCGTCCTTCGAAGAACAGTTGCAAGTTGCATGTTCCAAGTTGCAAGCCCTAAAGTAAAGAAACGTCAGATAACTCGTTCTGAACATGAGGTCCGTTCTTGATGTGTTCAGTAGGGTCAAGAGATGGCGCGGTGTAAGTACAGACCTTGTGAGGCCAGGCTGTTTACTCCCCTTTCGGGAGAGTGT
>NZ_DIXC01000027.1 GCF_002435945.1 Mesotoga sp. UBA6090 | reverse complement strand
CTGTGCACTCTGATTTCAGTGGAGCCGGAGGAGATAAGAAGGGTGATGTTGGCGGCAAAAAGAAGGCCACAAAAAGGTTCAAGGTGAAACGTTAGTCCGGAGGTGCAATTTGATTAGTTATGAAACGAACTTGAGAATTCAAGAGTTGAGAGAGAAGTTTGATTCGATAAGAGAGACTCTTGATCTCGAGAAGATAGATGAGAAACTGAAGGAGATCGAAAAGCGAATGAGCGATCCCTCAATATGGAGTGACCAAAGAGAGGCTTCTAAGCTGGGGATAGAGGCACAGTCCCTCCGGGGGACCCTCGGTCTTCTAAGGAATGTGGAAGAGGAGTTTGAAAGCATAGACATTGCGGTGGAGCTATCGGGAGAAGACGAGAGTTACGTGAGGCACGTTGAAGAGCTTGTAAAGTCGGCAGAAAAGAAGGTCAGGGAATTTGAGCTAACGATCCTTCTAAGCGGAGAATACGATAATAATAACTGTTTCATGTCAATCCACCCTGGTGCGGGAGGAACCGAGTCTCAGGACTGGGCGTCAATGCTTATGAGAATGTACATGAGATGGGCAGAGGCGAACAGATTCAAGATTACAATTGTAGACGAATTGCCTGGGGACGAAGCTGGAATCAAGAGTGTGACCCTGAATTTTTCCGGCCCATATACGTATGGAAAACTTAAATTTGAAGCCGGTGTTCACAGATTGGTGCGGATCTCGCCTTTTGATGCAAATCACAGGCGACACACATCATTTGCTTCGATCAGTGTGTTTCCGGAGATGGACGAAGTACCTGAGATTGAGATCAAACCTGAAGATCTGAAAGTCGATACTTACAGATCGGGAGGTGCTGGTGGACAGCATGTCAACAAAACTGATTCTGCCGTCAGGATTACCCATCTCCCTAGCGGCATAGTTGTTGCATGTCAGACAGAAAGATCTCAACATCAAAACAAGGCAAATGCAATGAAAATGCTTTATGCAAAGCTCTTTGAAATAGAGATCGAGAAGAAGCGCAATGAGAAACTGAGATTAATGGGTGATCAGAAGGACATATCATGGGGCAATCAAATAAGGTCTTACGTTTTTCAACCGTACACAATGGTCAAGGATCATCGAACTGACGCTGAGACAGGAGATATCCAATCTGTCATGAATGGCGAGATAGACGAATTCATAGAGAAGGAGCTGCTTTTCTTCTCTTCAATCGAAAAATCTTTAGAATGAATAGTGAGATGTGTTTGACTTTGACTGTAGAAAAATGTTATTATTCTTTCGAGCGGAGTGAATTAGATGTCCAGGCAATATGACGAACACCACAGGAGCGTCATGGTTCGCGAAGCGCTCCATTATTTGCTTGGTGAACGTGTCAATGGGACTTATGTTGATTGTACCGCTGGTGAGGGTGGCCACATGAAAGCCATTCTTGAGGCCACTAACGGTCAAGCAAGGGTTTTTGGACTGGATGTTGACCGTGAGGTTCTGGATATAGCGGAGCAGAATCTTAAAGATTACCGGGGAAGTTACAGATTATTCAATCTCTCTTATGTCGATTTCGAAAGTGTGCTTAAGCAGGCTGGTATTGAAAAGGTAGATGGTTTTCTGCTAGACGTGGGACTCTCCACTTTTCAGTTGAAGTCTAAAGGAAGAGGATTTTCGTACAAACTGGACGAACCGCTCGATATGCGTATGAACCTTTCTTTGAAAACTACAGCAGCAGAAGTGGTGAACAGCTATAAGGAAAGCGAACTCGCAAGGATTGTCTTTGAGTACGGAGATGAAAAGCGATTCGCCAGAAGAATAGCTAGAAGCATTGTTTCCAGAAGACCCTTGTTCACGACGAAAGATTTGCACGATGCAGTAAAAGCAGCTATACCCCCAGCCGAAAGGTACAAACGAAAGAGACATTTCGCAACAAGGACTTTTCAAGCAATCAGAATTGAAGTGAATCAAGAACTTGAAAACATCGACAGTACATTGAAGAGAATTCCCGGTTTTCTGAAGCAAGGCGGTAGGATTGTTATTATTTCTTTTCATTCTTTGGAAGACGGCATAGCGAAGAGAGTGTTTAGGGAGAAATCGAATTCTGAGTTGAGGATACTGACGAAGAAACCTTTACGGCCGTCGGAAGAAGAAGTAGAACTCAATCTAAGAGCAAGAAGTGCAAGATTGAGGGCAGCGGAGCGGATTTGAAGGGAGGAACATCTCGTGCAAGCCATAACAGCGAAGCGGAAGTCGCTAGTTCGTGAAGGCGACAAAGCCTTAACAAGCAGCGATGTTTGGGGTTTATTTGGGTTTCTGCAAGTGCTCGTTATTTTTCTTTCATTGGCAGTTTCAATCGCTCTCCCGTTTTATTTCGGCAACGAGGTTGACAAAATCACAGAGGTGGCATCTAGAAGAGAACAAGACATTATGGTCATGAAATCTAGGCTTGAAGATGTTTCGAGAGAAATTTCGTATTTGCAGACTGTTGTTGGAGCGAGAGCGGAAAAGTAGAACTTTGTAGAGGTGTATCATAAATTAAGAAGCTTGCTAGAAGAGTTACGCTGTTGTATGTGCTCTTGATACTTTGTGTAGGAGTCTTCGCTGTGAGAGCGGGATATATATCGCTGTTCACAGAGCCTGATCTGCCGGTAGTTTTGGGTGTAAATAAAATCCCGGCACTTAGAGGATCGATATATGATTCAAAGGGCAGACTTCTAGCCAGCGATTCCATAATTTACGAGGCATGGCTCGATCTCGGGTATCTTAGATTAGCAACTTCTTCTGATCAAATAGAGAGAGTGCTGAGAAACATTGAACTATCGTTTGGAATACCTTACGAGAGACTAGATGAAAATCTTCAAAGTACAAAGAACTTTCTTCTTCTTGGAACGACACCGACTAATGATGAAATGCAGCGAAAAATCACACCTATTACCAAGCGATATATTTCCCTGGAAATGCAAAGGGAGAGACTAAGTTTTAGCGAATATGGACTTGATAGAATATTGGGAAAGCTTGATAAAGGCGGAGTTCCACTTAATGGGATTGAGCTGAGCTACAATGAGCAATTGTCTGGAAAAGAGGATGGCCTAATAAGAAGAACCCTTACAAGCACCGTGAGGGAAGAGCCAAGAAATGGCAGTGACGTATATCTTTCAATTGATATAGATATACAGAAGATGATCTATGAAGAACTGTTTTCAACCGTTGAAAAAAACATGGCAGATGGCGGTGTTGCGCTTCTTGTGGAAAGCAAGACCGGAAAGATTATTGCCTATGCCGGAACCTATGATTGGGATGTAGGTCTTATGGGCATCTTTGAGCCAGGATCGACGATTAAACCTCTAATCTACTCACTGGCCCTGCAAAGTGGATCAATAACTGAAACAATGACTTTCAATTGTGATGGGAAAATTCAGCCCGTGCCAGGGCTTGACATAATTATACGTGATACAGAAGGCGAACGTCACGGGATTCAGACGTTCAGAGAGGCTATCATAAATTCATGCAACGTAGCTACTGTTCAGGTTGGAGGTAGAATACTAAACACTCTGGGCAAAGAAGAAATGTACAGACAACTCAACAATATTGGTTTTGGAAGGTTGTCAGGTGTGGATCTCCCCGGAGAGACTCCCGGTATCCTGCCGGAGGCAAAAGACTGGTCTCTGATTTCCCCTTACCAGTTCCCGATTGGTCAGGGACTCGGAGTGAACATATTCCAAATGGTGAAGGCCTTAAATGTATTTCCAGCAGGTGGACAGTTCTTGACCCCTATATTTGCAAGAGCCATCAGGAGTGATGATGGTCTTGAGAATATCCCGAAGAAGGTCGACGGAACACTTTTCTCGTCACAGCTTGTCTCCACTATGCTCCCAATTCTGGAAAGTGTTGTTATTGAGGGAACTGGCACAATGGCCAAAGTCGACGGAATAAGAATCGCTGGAAAAACCGGTACGGCGCAAAAAGCTGGACCAGGAGGATATAATGAAGAGACTTACTTTTCACTGTTCTTTGGTTTCTTCCCTGTAGAGAATCCAACTTATACACTGTATATTATGATAGACACCCCCAAAGCTGGAGCCTACTATGGAGGGTTTGTGGCTGCTCCGATGTTCGCTTCGGTAGTCAGAAACCTCTATGGTATTGGCGTTGAGAAGGAAGTTTACGAGGGAGTCTATAGCTGGAAAATGCCTGATTTGAGCGGATACTCGTTGCTTGATGTGAAGGAAGTTGCCGAAATCTATGGAATAGACAAAATTGTTGTTCATGGGTCAGGCGAAGTCATCAAACAGCATCCAGATGCAGGCCAACCTCTACTGGACAGGATGGAGGTCTGGTTAGGAGCGCTGAACAATGATTTATGAGATAACGGGAGATAGTGATGTACTCAAAGATTTTTTTATACGTGAGAGAACAAGCGAATATCTTTGCTTAACTGAAGATATGCCAGAAAAGGAAGCCAGACTCAAAATGGCTTTATCGACTGCTGGAATGTTTGGAACAAAACCAATTAGGCTTTCGGGATTCGATAAATGGAAGAGAGAAGAGCAATCGTTAGTCGAGACATTGATTCCTGTGATAAACGAGCATATCGATTTGTATGTTGAAGGAAAACTGAGTGCAAAAACCCAAGTTCAGAGGGTCAGCTTCAATCTTCCCAGGCCCTGGGAAGAGGAAAAGTGGCATTCTCATGTTATGAAGATTGCTAGATTGGCGAAGATCAAGATTTCAAGAGAGGCTGCCGCAGCGCTAATAGAAAGAATCGGAAGAAAGGAATACAGGATTCTAAGAGAACTGGAAAAGCTTTCGATTCTTACCAGAGACATAGACGCTAAGACCGTCGAAGAATTCGTTGACATCGACCTAGATATCGAAGTTGAATCACTAGCGTACAACTTCTTGAACAATGATAAGGACTTTCTAAGTTCGGCAAGAAGATCGATGATTCCATTCACGTATTTTTCGTCGGTCCTTCTCAAGATTGTTTTGGATTTGGGGACTATAATTGAAGTTAGAAGAGGTTCCGCCGCTGTTTCGTGGTCGGAGATAAAAGAGATCTCCACTTGCACCGGTATTAGCAATGCCAGGGCTGCCAGGCTTGTTGGGTACAGTTTTTCAAACGCGAAAGATGATAGGGAAGACTTAAGTTTGAAATTCACATCTGAAGAACTAAGACTACTTGTTGTCATCCTTCAAGAACTTGACGATTCAATCAAGAAAGGGCAGACGACCCAAGAACTTGCCTTCTTCAATTTGGTTGGAGAATCTTTGAAACGTAAGGTAACTCTTCTGTAACAATTACCATCTGAAACATCCTGTTCAGCAGGCTTCAATTGACAGTACCACCGTCGCATTGTACAATTGCTTTCGGCAAAATGCTTAGAAGGAGGCGAATTGCAACCAGATGCCCACGATAAATCAATTGATAAGACACGGAAGAAAACAGTTGAAACAGAAATCTGCTTCTCCTGCGCTTGAAAATAATCCACAGAAGCGCGGTGTTTGTGTAAGGGTCTCTACAATGACACCCAAGAAACCCAACTCAGCCTTGAGAAAGATTGCAAGGGTGCGTCTCTCAAACGGGACAGAAGTCACGGCCTACATTCCTGGTGAAGGACACAATCTTCAGGAACATTCCGTTGTTCTTGTAAGAGGTGGAAGAGTTAAAGACCTTCCTGGCGTAAGATACAAGATTGTAAGAGGCACTTTAGATGCCGAGGGAGTAGCAAACAGGAAGCAATCGAGAAGTCGTTATGGCGCCAAGAGGCCGAAGAAATAAGGAGGCAGTTCTAGATGAGAAGACGTCAGTCTGAGAAAAGAGAAGTGGTGCTTGATCCAATTTACAATGACACAGTAGTCACCAGACTAATAAACAAGATCATGATAGGTGGAAAGAAGAGCAAGGCAGAAGCTACCGTTTATGGAGCACTTGAAGTTCTTTCTGAAAGAACTAAGCAGCCTCCTATGGAAGCTTTCAAGAAGGCTCTGGGTAATGTTAAGCCTCTTCTGGAAGTAAGACCAAGAAGAGTTGGAGGGGCCACTTATCAGATACCTTTTGAGGTTCCTGAAAGAAGAGCGGTAGCTCTTGCGATAAGATGGATTGTCACATCTGCCAGAGCAAAGTCTGGAAAACCTCTTAAGGAAAAGCTTGCGCTTGAACTAATAGATGCTTATAATGGTCAGGGCAACGCAGTTAAGAAGAGAGAAGACGTACACAGAATGGCGGAGGCTGGAAAGGCATACGCTCACTTCAGATGGTAAAGATGTTTCAGCGGGAGGAAAGATAGTGAAAGAAAGAGTCACAACCCTAGACAAGACTCGGAACATAGGAATAATGGCCCATATAGATGCCGGTAAGACTACCACTACCGAGCGTATTCTTTTCTATACAGGTAAGAATTACAAGCTCGGAAGCGTTGACGAAGGAACGGCAACAATGGACTGGATGGACCAGGAAAAGGAAAGAGGTATCACTATCACTTCTGCTGCGACTACGGCATTCTGGAAGGATCATCGTATCAATATTATTGATACACCCGGGCACGTTGACTTCACAGTTGAAGTTGAAAGATCTTTAAGGGTTCTTGACGGCGCCGTTGCGGTGTTCGATGCCCAGGCCGGTGTTGAGCCTCAATCGGAGACAGTTTGGAGACAGGCAGACAAATATCATGTGCCAAGGATTGCCTTTATGAACAAAATGGACAAGATCGGTGCAGACTTTGAGAGCGCCATAGGCACCATGGTTAACAAACTGAAAGCAAACCCTGTTGCAATTCAGCTTCCAATTGGATCTGAGTCGAGCTTTGAAGGTGTTATTGATCTTGTTGAAATGAAGGCCTTCAGATGGACGAATCAGGAAGGGACAGAGTTCAGTACTTCTCCAATACCTGAAAACATGCTCAGTCAGGTAGATGAAGCTCGTGAAGACCTGGTTACACATGTAGCTGAGTTCGATGAAGAGCTTATGGAATTGTATATAGAAGGCGAAGAACTTCCCGTTGAAAGGATGAAAGCGGCCATAAGAAAGGCTACCCTTTCAGGGCAGCTAACTCCTGTTCTCTGTGGTTCGGCTTTTAAGAACAAGGGAATCCAACCTCTTCTTGACGCGATTATTGATTATCTGCCGTCCCCAAAAGATTTACCGCCTGTTCTTGGTGAGGTTCTAGATAGCGGAAAAGACGTAGAGGTTCATCCAGATGAAAACGGTCCCTTTGTTGCGATGGCTTTCAAAATCATGGTCGATCCTTTTGTGGGAAAGCTGACCTTTTTAAGAGTCTATTCAGGTTCCCTCGAAAAGGGGTCGTACGTGTTCAACACAAATAAGAATGTCAAAGAGAGAATTTCGAGACTGCTCTTCATGCATGCCGACAAGAGAGAAGAAGTCGACTATATTCGTGCAGGAGATATAGTTGCGGTAGTGGGTTTGAAGAATTCAATGACGGGCGAGACAGTGGTTTCTGGCGATGAGAAGATAATCCTGGAAAAGATTGAGTTTCCAGAGCCGGTAATCTCGATTGCCATAGAACCCCAAACAAAGGATGATGCTTCGAAACTGACAAAGGCTCTAGTCGCTCTCGTTGAGGAGGACCCTTCCCTCAAGAGTTACGTTGACAGTGAGACCGGAGAGACTATTTTGTCCGGTATGGGAGAGCTCCATCTAGAAGTTATCGTTGAGAGGATAAAAAGGGAGTTCAATGTTGGACTCAGAGTTGGAAATCCTCAGGTAGCATATCGAGAGACGATAAGAACCAAAGCAACTGGGGAAGCAAGGTATATTAGGCAAACAGGCGGGAAGGGACAGTACGGACATGTGGTTCTTAGCGTCGAGCCCATTACCGACATGAGCTCAAACTTTGTTTTCGAAGACAAGACTGTCGGTGGAACGATTCCCAGGGAATTTATCAAACCTGTGGAACGTGGGGTAAGAGAGGCGATGGATTCCGGTTATCTTGCCGGTTACCCAATGGTCAACGTGAGAGTATCTTTGCTGGACGGTTCGTATCACGAAGTGGATTCTTCGGAGATTGCTTTCAGTATAGCTGGATCAATGGCCTTCAAGGAAGCTGTACGCAAAGCGAGTCCTGCTTTGCTTGAACCGATAATGGCTGTAGAGATTAACACGCCTGAAGAATACATGGGAGACTTGATTGCCGATCTGAATTCCAGACGAGCCAAGATTGAGGGCTTCGAAACCAGGGCTGGTCTTAAAATTATTAAGGCTCACGTTCCTCTTTCCGAGCTTTTCGGTTATGCGACAGTTTGCAGATCTCTCTCGCAGGGAAGAGCAATCCACATTATTCAGTTCTCCCACTATTCGGAAGTTCCAGTGAAAATTGCAGATAAGATTCTTGGAAGATAGAGATCCCAAATAGGTATTTGGAGGAGGGAAACCATGGCTAAGGAAAAATTTGAACGTTCAAAACCACATCTTAACATCGGTACGATTGGACACATTGATCACGGTAAGACTACTCTTACTGCGGCAATCACGAAGAGTCTGGCATTCAAGGGTCTTGCCGACTTCTCCCCGTTTGACTCAATTGACAAGGCGCCGGAGGAAAAAGCAAGAGGAATCACAATCAACGTTGCTCATATCGAGTACCAGACTGACAAAAGGCATTACGCCCACATCGACTGTCCAGGTCACGCTGACTATATCAAGAACATGATCACCGGAGCCGCTCAGATGGATGGGGCTATTCTTGTTGTCGCTGCTACTGACGGTGTTATGCCTCAGACAAGAGAACACGTTCTCCTTGCGAGACAAGTCAACGTTCCCGCAATGGTGGTGTACATAAACAAGGTTGACGCGGTCGACGATGAAGAATTAGTCGAATTGGTTGAAGAAGAAGTAAGAGAGCTTCTATCTTCCTATGAGTTCCCTGGCGACGAGCTTCCCGTAATCAAGGGCTCTGCGCTCAAGGCGCTTGAAGCAGACAGTCCGAATGAATGGACGGAGAGCATATACGAACTTATGAATGCCTGCGACGATTACTTCCCGGATCCTGTCAGAGAAATTGACAAGCCCTTCCTTATGCCTGTGGAGGATATCTTCACCATTACAGGAAGAGGAACAGTCGTTACTGGAAGAATAGAGCGTGGAGCTGTTCATGTTGGCGATGAAGTTGAGATAGTTGGACTTTCTTATGAGACAAAGAAAACCGTATGTACCGGAGTGGAAATGTTCAGAAAACTCCTTGACGAAGGGCAGGCCGGCGACAACATCGGGGCACTTCTGAGAGGTGTGGCAAAAGAAGAAGTCAAGAGAGGTCAGGTACTTGCAAAACCAGGATCCATAACACCTCACAAGAAATTCACGGCAAACGTCTATGTTCTTAAGAAGGAAGAGGGAGGTCGCCATTCCCCGTTCACAAAGGGTTACAGGCCGCAGTTCTTTATAAAGACTGCAGACGTTACTGGAGAAATCGCAGATCTTCCCGAGGGTGTCGAAATGGTTATTCCTGGCGATAACGTTGAAATGACTATCCAGCTTATCTATCCCGTTGCGATTGAAAAGGGTTTGAGATTCGCAATCCGTGAGGGTGGCAGGACAGTTGGCGCCGGAGTCGTCAGCTCAATAATTG
>NZ_DIXC01000026.1 GCF_002435945.1 Mesotoga sp. UBA6090 | reverse complement strand
TTTTGTTGCAAGACTCCACCTCGCATATATTCTACTATTATTATCAATTATAATGCTTTTAGGAGGCGATGAAGTGAAGGAAGTAACTCTGGCAGAATTGAGGGGAGTCATCGGAAAGGTTCTTATTGACTTCTTCAGTCCAGGCTGCGGCGTATGTGCAGCGATTGAAACAAAGCTTGATGAAGTTGAAGACACTTTTGTTTCCTGGAAATTCTACAAAATAAATACTGTAGAGAATCCTGCGGTTGCTTCAGAACACTCTGTCTTTACAGTCCCGACGATTGTTGTGCAGGTCGATGGTAGAGAGCAGAAGAGATGGTGCAGATACTTCTCTCTCGAAGAAGTTATAGACTACCTTCGTGAAATTGATGAGACAGAGAGTTAGCATTTCAGAAGCCATTCTGCTGTCGCAGGCCAGTCTCGCCTTCGGCGAGGCAAGTCCCATTTTGCGGGCCACAAGATCCCGCTGGTCGCTTGGTTAGAGACGCTGAGCGTTGTGAAGAGCCGCCCTTAGAAAGAACAGCTGCAAGTTGCCTGTTCCAAGTTGCAAGCCCTAAAGTAAAGAAACGTCAGATACCTCGTTCTAAACATGAGGTCCGTTCTTGACGTGCACACACCCCGTCGACGATGGAGCCCTCTTGAGAGGGGATTAAAGAGCTTTTCAAGACTTTTAAAGATCCCAGATCCTTACTTGCCCTCATTGCTTTACCCTTCTCTCTACTCTCTGAATAATGGTTTGACCAAGAACGAAGAACAGGTCCTCGCTCTGGAAGAACAGGTTTCCCTTGCCAAACGGATAACCGTCTAACGGGGAACCAGTTCTTTTGCTCTTCCGACCCCGTACCCCCGACCCCGCTCATAAGCCTTGATCCCGAAACAAGTTCGGGATGACCCTGAACAAGAGCCCCAAACAAAAGCATTTTGGGGCAGGCTAATCAGGGGAGGCGCTACGGGGTTATAATGTCAAACGATTATGCAGTTCTTTTGTAGCGGCGAACGGCTGTTCGCCCTGAAGAGAACCAATAGCGTGAGCTGCACATTTCATGACTTTACGGGATGGCAGCGTTTGGAGGTTCTGAAAACGTGACATACTGTCATGTTGAATGAAGAGCCGCCCTTCGCTGCCCGTTAAGAGCATGGACCCGTCCTTCGATGGAGCAGTCGAGAAAGAGCATTATCGAGAACGAAGAACAGATTTTCACTCTTGGACGAATAACAAGTTCTCCTGGGAGAACGGAGAACCTTTCAACAGTGATCCGGTTTCACTCTTCTCTTTCGAACCCCCAACGTGCTACTCCCAACCACGGTTCTTAATAGGACCAGATCCTGAACAGGAGCACTTCAGTGACAAAGTAAGTTGGCCCTGATCAGATTACTTTGATTTGCCTACCACTCGGTCTCTTGTTCTTCCTGCAACTCACAACTTACATCTTGCAACAAATTCTTTGCTCTTCCAAACCCCTCCATGCTACCCCTAACCACGGCCTTCCGATGTATACTTTTGAGTAATAGTGGATTCATTGCTTCAGGAGGGGGTGCAACGATTTGAGAATCGGAATTGCCGGACTCGGCACTGTCGGGTCCTGCGTCTATGCAATTCTTAAAGAAAAGGGAGGTGACATCGAGAAGAGATCTGGGAGAAAGTGTATCGTCTCCAAGGTAATAACCAGGACTCATAGCAAGTATGAAAAACTTAGTATCCCATCCGATCTGATCGCTGAGGATTTTGAAGATCTTATAATCAATAGTGACATTGTTGTTGAGACAATAGGAGGGACAGGGGCCGCCAGGACCTTAATAAAGCAATCTCTTGATCTCAACAGAACAGTCGTAACGGCCAACAAGATGCTTATTTCAGAGTTCGGTAATGAGTTCACAAGCAGTTCGCCAACAAAGAGCCTCTTCTTTGAAGCTGCTGTCGGTGGCGGTATTCCGATCATTTCTCTTCTCGAGGATTATCTTATCTTTCACGGAATAAAGCGCGTTCGCGGTATCCTCAATGGGACGACCAACTTCATCTTGTCCGAAATGCTTAGAGGAATGGATTATGCTGAAGCGCTGGAAATAGCTCAGAAAAGGGGTTATGCAGAGGCCGATCCATCGAGTGATGTGAAGGGTTTTGATGCAGCGTACAAGCTGTCTGTCCTTATGGGAGTGAAGACAGGAATATTCCCGGGTATTTCAAACATCGAAACAATGGGCATCGAAGAGATAAATAAGCGCGATCTGGAGCGAGCGGCGAGTTCAGATAAAAAGGTGAAGCTGATCGGAACGATAGACTTTGAAAAGGGGAGCGCTTTCGTCAAACCACAGGAGGTTGAAAGGAATGATCCTCTTTGGAGCGTAGATGGGGTTGAAAACGCTGTCGAGGTCGAGACGGATCTCTCGGGAAGATTCATTCTCAGGGGAGAGGGGGCGGGAGCCCAACCAACTGCGACCGCGATCATTTCAGACATTCTCAGGGCATCGAGATACGCAGAGAAGCAGAGTAACTCGGTTGTGATAATGAAATTTGGTGGAACTTCAGTCGACTCGGCAGAGAAAATAAAGGATGTTGCGGAGATGGTAAAGAAAAAAGTCTTGAGCGGCGTTAAGCCTGTCGTAGTAGTTTCTGCGATGGGAATCGAGACAGACATTCTTCACGATCTTGCAAGAGAGATATCTTCCAGGCCAAACGGTAGAGAGATGGACATGCTTCTGGCAACAGGCGAGCAGAAGTCAATTGCCCTTGTAGCGATGGCGATTCAGGAGCTGGGGATGAAATCCATTTCACTTTCCGGCAATCAGGCAAGGATTCAGACTGACTCGAATTTCTCAAATGCAAGGATAGTTGGAATAGATGCGGATCTCATAAGTCGTCACATTTCGAATGGATATGTTCCCATTGTGGCTGGCTTCCAGGGATCCACCTATACCGGAGAGATCACAACTCTTGGCAGAGGAGGCTCGGATCTTACAGCCGTTGTGCTGGCCAAGGCGCTGGGATCACAACTGTGTGAGATCTACAAGGATGTGGATGGCGTTTATTCAGCAGATCCCAGGATTGTCAAGGACGCCAGGCCTATAAAAGAAATCTCATGGGAAGAGATGATCGAGCTTTCAAAGCAGGGAGCTCAGGTGCTTCAAAGCAGAGCATCGGAATTTGCCAGGAAGTATGATATAAAGGTGCTCGTAAAGAACGCGCACACGAACGCCAGGGGCACGCTTATATGGAGGGGATCGAAAGTGGAGCAACCTATCGTAAGGGCAGTAACTTCTGATCAGGATATCGTGAAAGTGGTTTTGCAAGAAGTACCGGACAGGCCAGGGATCGCCGCAAGAGTCCTCAAGACTCTTACCGAACAGAACGTGAACATCGATATGATAATTCAGAGCATGAGGAGCGGGGAGTTCAACACAATGGCCTTTACCGTTCAGGCTAACGACCTTGCAAAGCTCAGACAGGATATCCTAAAAGCGAGAAGCGAAGCCAGAGAGATCACCATAGAAAGGGAGATAGCAAAGATTTCCATAGTAGGTGTCAACTTGACTGCTACTCCTGCAATCGCGGCGACTCTCTTTGAGACTCTTGCAAATGAAGGGATCAACATAGATATGATAAGCGCCAGCAACAGCAGAATCTCGGTTGTTATCGACAGCAAAAAGGTCCATCTGGCCGTAAACGCTATCCACAGCGCTTTCAATCTGGAGGAGATCGCATGAAGGGAGTAATAGCTACTTACGAAAGATTTCTTCCATTGACGCCAAAGACTCCAAGAATCACGCTCCTTGAAGGAAACACACCTCTCATATATCTGGAGAACATCAGCAGGGAGTTCGGATTGAAAGTCTATGTGAAGTATGAAGGGGCCAATCCAACAGGCTCTTTCAAAGATAGAGGGATGGTTTTGGCTATCGCCAAGGCGATTGAAGAGGGTTCAAAGGCCGTAATTTGCGCCTCCACAGGAAACACTTCGGCCTCTGCTGCCGCTTATTCCGCACGAACGGGCATCAAGTCGATAATCCTGATCCCCGAGGGAAAGATCGCTCTTGGGAAACTTGCTCAGGCGATGATCTACGGGGCCAAAGTTATCCAGATAGACGGGAATTTCGACAACTGCCTCGAACTGGCGAAGAGTATTTCGGAGAACTACCCCATAACGCTTGTGAACAGTCTCAATCCATACAGACTTGAAGGTCAGAAGACTGCCGCTTTCGAGATAGTCGATGTTCTAGGCAGGGCTCCAGACTATCACTTCATACCCGTGGGGAACGCCGGTAACATCACAGCCTACTGGATGGGTTACCAAGAATATCATGAAAATGGTCTTTCAGACAGTCTCCCGAAGATGATGGGATTTCAGGCAGAGGGAGCTGCCCCGATTGTATATGACAGAGTCTTCGAACATCCCGAAACTATTGCGACCGCTATCAGGATTGGCAACCCTGCGAGCTGGAAGAGAGCAGTCGCTGCAAGAGACGAGTCGGGAGGGGTAATCGAAGCCTTGACAGACGAGGAGATCCTGAACGCGCAGAAGCTGCTTGCGAGCTCGGAAGGCGTATTCTGTGAGCCTGCCTCCGCGGCTTCTTTTGGCGGTTTATTGAGAAAGGTGCACCAAGGTATCATCCATCCCAGCGATGTAGTTGTCTGCACTTTGACTGGAAACGGCCTGAAAGATCCTGAAGCAGTTCTTAAGTCTGTTGACAGGCCTGTAGTGTTAAAGAACAGTCTGGAGACCGTCCTTCAAGAGGCGGGTTTGAAATGAGACTGAGAGCACCGGCCACAACGGCAAATATGGGAAGCGGCTTCGATGTAATGGGCATGGCGCTGAAGCTCCACAATACCGTTCAGTTTGAGAAGGCGAATCGACTTAAGGTTCTATCGATTGGCAGATATGGAAGGGAAATAGAAGAGGCACAACAGATTTTCGGAAATGCTATAGAGAGATTTGAGAAGGCCACAGGAAAGATGGTGCCGGGAGTTCAGATAATTCAGGAGTGCAATATCCCGCCGGCTCGCGGCCTGGGTTCAAGTGCAGCAGCGATCGCCTCAGCTCTGTTTATAGCGAACATCATGACCGGCGGAAGTATTCCCATAAGGACGCTTCTCCAGATCGGAACGGAGATCGAAGGCCATCCCGACAACATCGTTCCTTGTATGCTCGGAGGGCTTGTAGTCTCTTACTATGACAGCGAAAGACTTGATTATGAAAAATTTGAAATGACTAATGAAAGGCTGACATTTCTTGTGCCTGAATTCAAACTTTCCACAGACGAGATGAGAGAGGCGCTTCCTGAATCAATTCCCTTCAGGGACGCGGTAAGCAACCTAAAGAATGTCTCTCAGTTCATCTCGAAGATTGCCAAAGGCAATCTGACCGAAGCTTTCAGATATACTCAAGACAGTATCCACCAGATCCACAGAATAGACAGCGACCCCAGAATGAAAGAGCTAATTAGCTGCATCGAAGAAAGGCACCCGAATTTCTGGTTTGTGAGCGGTTCCGGCTCGTCGGTATGCTGCGATCTGGAAGATGTTGAAGGGCTTCCTTACCTGGAAGCTGTAATAAGAACATCACCCGCGAACGAACCGTTTATTGTCGGATTGTGAGCTTTCCAAGAACTAGTCTCTGTAATCAGCTTCTGTAAACTGTTTCTGCGGCGCTTCCGGAAGGGAACAAGTCGTCGAATATACGGTAATAAAGAAGCTCTTCCTTCGACCTAATTCCTTTCTCTTGCCTTTCAGTCTCGAATTCGGAGTCGCTGATTTTCTCTTCAGCATATTCCTTCATTAGATGCGATGAGCCTGAGCCAACGCTGAACTTACTCTTTTTTCGCCATACGACACTTTCGGGAAGTTCGCTCTCGAACGCCTTTCTGAGAATCCACTTCTCGGTCTTTTCCGGCCCGTGGATTTTCCAATCGACGGGAATTGAGAATGCGAGATTCACAACTGAAGGGTCCATGAACGGTACGTCGAACTCGATTCCAAACGCTAAGGACATCCTGTCATTGCGCTGAAAGCCCGAACGATAACCGTTTCTAGTAATCCTTAGTGACTCCTTATCTATCGATTCTGCCGTAGGGAGATCCTTCATATACTCATAGCCGGCGAAGAGTTCATCTGCGCCTTCTCCCATGAAGACGAAGGAACTTCCTTCTTCGGCGGCCAGCTTCGAGACTAGATAATTTGGAATCGCACTCCTTACTAAGGGAGGATCGAACGACTCGAGATGATAGATCACTTCCGGCAGTACCTCAAGCATCTCTTCGAAATCGTAAGTGTACTCCCTGTGGTCCGTACCGAGATATCCTGAAACCTCCCTTGCAAATTCCGGATCCTCTCCGTCTCCGCTTCCCACCGTAAATGTTCTCAACGATCCATTAAGAGAACTCGCCACCGCCGCTATGCAGCTGCTGTCCAGGCCTCCGCTCAAAAAGACTATAGTGTCGGACTTGATTGCCGAGAGCCTGTTTTCAACGGCCTCTTCAAGAGAATTCCGCAGCAATTCGGCTGCCTCTTCCTCGCTTCCAACATCGGGTTCATCAGTAAGCAAGTCTTCTAGAGAAGAGTACTTCTTGAAGCCTTCGATAGAAGAGAAGTAGTGACCTGGCGGAAAGATCTTCACCTCGCTGCAGAAAGGAGCCAGTCCTTTCAGTTCAGATGCGCATGCGATTGCTCCATCTATGTCACAGTAGTAAAGAGGCTTAAGGCCAAGGGGGTCTCGGGCGATCAGAGTTTCTCTAGCTGTATGAACAGCGAAGGCGAAAGAACCGTCCAGTCTATCTATGAATCGATTCCCGTACTTCTTGTAAAGACTCAGTATCTTCTCCGGCCAGGGTGCGTCGAAGTGGTTCTTGAGTATACCGTCAAAAATGACGTACTCTCCCCGTCCTTCAAAGACATTCATATTACCGCCAAATGCATTGCTCATCACGGCCCCCATAGCAATTTGCCGGTCTGTATCGAGGACCTTTGTACGGCTTCCCCTATGGGCGAGGAAAGAAAGCGCCTCTTCGGTCATTTCTCTCGCGCCCCCATGGAAGACAGCAATTCCGCTCATTTCAAAATCCCTCCGTTTTGTTCCATGCGTGAAGACTGATCTGAAGCTACTTCTAGGATCATGGTCGTTTCAGTACATAACAATTATAACATGAGTCAAAATCTCCACAATTCATTTCTGAAGCCAAGTCCACGCATCGCCCTCCTATAGCTCAGAAGGGTTCATTCACTTAGTTCACAAGGAAGATTTCTGTATAATTAGAGTGCAAAGATGGCTATTTGCCATTTAAGTGTGTGTTCTTCGAGAGTTATCATTTGTCTCTTATTCTTTTCTGAACAGGGGATTGAGGAGGTGGTTCTATGAAGATAGCAGTAGTTGGTGCAGGCAACGGTGGACAGGCTCTTTCGGCAGTTCTTGCCATGCGAGGACACGATGTCTCGCTATACAACAGAAGTCAGAAACGAATCTCACCGTTACTCTCAGGAAGGAAGATAAGAGTCGAAGGTGAGTCGGCTGGAAAGGCAAAGCTAAGATACGTTGGTACGGATATGAAGAAGGCGATAGAGGGTGCCGAAGCTATCATGGTCGTTGTGCCGGCCTTCGCCCACGCTCAGATTGCCGAGAAACTGGCCGAATGTATTGACGAGGGTCAGATAATTGTATTGAATCCCGGTCGTACCGGAGGGGCGCTGGAGTTTGACAAGATATTCAGGGAGAAGGGCGTTAGAGAGAAAGCGGTAATTGCCGAGGCTCAAACCTTTGTCTTCGCCTCAAGGATTTCGGGACCTGGAATGGTGAGGATATTTAGAATCAAAAATGCCGTTCCTCTTTCTGTACTTCCCTCAAAGGATAACGACGCTGTCTTCCCGATAATCAGCGAGATCATGCCCGAGTTCACGCTGGCAAAAAATGTTCTCTACACTAGCTTCAACAATATTGGCGCAGTTTTCCATCCCGGTGCGATTCTCATGAACGCTGGCTGGATCGAGACGAAGCATGGAGACTTTCAATTCTACCTCGAAGGTATAAGTCCTTCTGTTGCGAGAGTTCTGGAGGCTCTAGACGAAGAGCGCTGCGAAGTAACGGAAAAGCTGGGAGTAGTAGCCATGGGTGCGAAGGAGTGGCTTGATTACGCGTATGACGTAAAGGGCGAAGATCTTTATACGGCCATCCACAGCAACGAAGGCTACAGGGGAATCATGGCGCCTATAAGCATTGAAAACAGGTACATAATGGAAGACGTGCCTATGAGTTTGGTTCCAATGAGCTGCTTTGGAAGGAAACTTGGAGTGGAGACAAGAATCATCGATTCAATAATAAATATAGCCGGAGCGGTAATTGGAAGGGACTTCTGGAAAGAAGGTCGAACACTGGAGAACCTTGGTATAGACAAACTATCTGTAGAAGAGCTGCTCAAGTACGTAGAGGAAGGGAGCTAAGATGAAGATCTTAGCGGGAGCAATCGGAAGCGACATTCACACTGCGGGAATTCTTAACTTCCTTAGTATGGCGCGTAATGAAGGCTATGAAACGATCTACATAGGAAGCGTCATAGGAATCGACAAACTGCTAGACAGCATAGAAGAGGCCTCGCCGGACATAGTGGCCGTAAGCTATAGGCTGGGAAAAGAGTCCTGCGAGCAGCTCCTCCGCGAACTGAAAGTCTCTATGGAAAACAGAGGAATAGAGAAGAGGCTGATCTTCGGTGGGACGGTGGAGACGGCCGAGGTGGCTGAAAAGAGCGGTCTCTTCGAGAAGGTCTTTGACGGCAGCGAGATGCCGGAGGAAGTTGTGATGTTTCTCAGGGGCAAGACGGACGAAAAGGGTGAGGTCGACTATCCTCAGACACTTCTCGAAAGAATCGCCTCCAAAAAGCCATATCCGTTGATAAGGCATCATATAGGGCTCGAGACAGTCGATGCAACAGAGGAAGCCGTCAAAAAGCTCGCCGAATCTGGTTTGCTGGATATCATCTCACTGGCTCCGGACCAAAACTGCCAGCAATGGTTCTTTCAGCAGGAGAACATGATCGCTTCGGAGGATGGGGCGGGAGGCGCGCCTTTCAGAAAACGAGAGGATTTCGAAAGGATGTATGCTGCCAGCAGGACAGGTAACTACCCATTAATGCGGTGTTATTCGGGAACGAGAGATCTTTTGAGATTCTCCCTTCTCTTCAAAGAGGCCTTGAACAACGCTTGGGCGGCGATTCCTCTAACATGGTACTCGCAGCTCGATGGGAGATCGGATCGTGAATTGCTCCAAGCGATAAGAGACAATCAGGGAGCGATCGCCTGGAACGGAGGAAAGGGAATTCCAGTCGAGATAAACGAGGCCCATCAGTGGGCGCTCAGATACTGTCACGCTGCAGTCGAAGTGACCACAGCCTATCTAGCAGCCCTCTCCGCCAAGCGACTCGGCGTAAAAGTGTACGTTGCCCAGTATATGTTCAATACGCCGCCGGGAATCTCTCCAAGAATGGATCTGGCAAAGGCGCTTGCAAAAAAAGAGCTCATCGAGTCTTTGAAGGATGAGAACTTCACACCGGTTACGATGGTAAGGCCAGGATTAATGTCTCTTCCTGCCGACCCTGATATGGCTAGGAGCCAGCTTGTTTCATCTGTGCACACTGCCATGAACATTGACCCGGAGATCGTTCATGTGGTCGCATACTGCGAGGCGACAAGAAGAGCCTCAGATGTGGAGATAATAGAAAGCGTGAAGATGGCCAAACAGGCGATAAACGAGGCAATAAAAGGGCTTCCCGACTTCCAGCAGGATAAAATGATTCAAGATCACAAGGAATACCTCAAGAGTGAATCTGCAACGATCATTGAGGCAATGAAAAAGATCAAAACAGGCGAACTCACTTCGCCCGAGACTATTTACGCGGCTATCAAACTGGGCATCCTCGATGCTCCGGGTTTGAGCAAGATGTCTGTCGCCAAAGGGGCAGTTCGAACGGCCATTATCGATGGACAGTCCTGCGCAGTCGACGAGGAAGGGAAACGGATAGATGAAAGGGAGAGGCTTGCGGACATAGAGCCGCTGGACGCTTGCTAGAAGACGCTGATCGCTGTGAAGAGCCGTCCTTGGTCCTTCGTCCAAGATCGTGAACCCTTCTTTGGACAAGATCAAGCGAGAAAGACCATTGTCGAGACGCTCGCTCCGCTCGCGAGAAGACGAGAGTTATAATCACTGACTGTCAACCGTCCACGTCCTCCGAAAAAAACGCAAAGATCGGTTTATAAGGGGCGGGTTAGCAAGAACGGGTTATCAAAACCGGGTTATGAAGAGCTGGAAAAAAGGGATTTATTTGCGCCGAAGATCGACGGTGGAAGTGAGGCCCGCTTTGCGAGGAAGTGATGCTGGCGCTTACGCGCCAGGAAGAACGTGAAGAGCCTGTAGACGATCCTCTTGATCTGTGATCCGATTCAGAATCATGCACTTCTTGTAGGGGCGAACGGCCGTTCGCCCGTGAGAGCAAAAAGATTTCGGAGGGTTGCGTTTTGGAATACAATGAAAGACTTGTCAAAAGGCGGTCAATTAGACTGAAGGAGTACGATTATTCTCGAACCGGAGCATATTTCTTGACAATATGTACGTATCGTAGGCAGTGTTTGTTGGGAGCCATGGTTGATGGCAGAGTAATCTTGAGTAGCATTGGCAAAATCGTTGTTGAAGAGTGGCTAAGATCTGCAGAAGTCAGAAAGGAAATCGAACTAGATGCGTTCGTGATAATGCCAAATCACCTGCACGGGATTGTAGCGATACATGGAGGCGAAAGGGAGATTGTCAGCAACTGTTTGGAAGCAGAAAGAAGAACTATAAAACCAAAGACGATTGGTTCTTTCGTGTCGGGCTTCAAAGCAGCTGCAACGGTTCGAGCGAACGAATTGCGCGGCACACCCGGGAAATCTATTTGGCAACGAAACTACTATGAACATGTCATCCGCAATGAGAAAGAACTGGATCGAATTCGTGAGTACATTGAGAATAACCCCTTGAGATGGCAGATAGACAGAGAGAATCCCGACAGAAAGACAAGTCAGGTTCGTTCAACTATTGAAGAGGACGATGTCTATCCTTGGGAAGATTGATCCTTAATAGCGGGCGTGCCGCCGCACGCCCCTACAAGTAAATCCGTTCTAGCTCATGCTTCGGACTCGCTCTGCAGAAGGAGAACGGTTAGCCGACTACCAATTCACTTTGCTATTACGAGCCACGCATGCGCTTTTTGGATTCCGAAAAGAGCAGTATTCTGATGCTTGATTCCTGCGAAGACTTATACATTTGCTTCTAATCGTTGAATTTGTCTTTTTTGAACCTCTTGAGTTCAAGTAGAACATCTCTGTCCTCGTGTTACATGTATTGAGTAGTTCCTCTTGGATTCGGTACTTATATTCTGCAGCAAACAATTTGGGTGAACTGAACAAAAAGAAAGCCCTCCGAAGAGGGCAAATTATTTGAATTTTAGTAATAGTTATCAGTAGTTAGTGAAGTTAAATACATAATGATATTGCACAGTTCCTGTGAAATTGTCTGTAAGAGCTGTGTAGCCATCAGTAGTAAAATCACTGGGTTCAACATCTATCAGAACACCTTCCAATATTTCTTGGTTTGCTTCTTCAGACGTCTTGACAACTACTGTATATGTTCCAGATGTGTCATCTTTATCGTAGTAAACCGCGTATGCTCCTCCATCAATATCTCTTCCAATGTCTGTCAAATTGGCTGGAACCTCTCCGCTTACGTATACATAGTTTTCAAATGCGCTTGCCAGCGTCTTAATGTTTTGTCCCACTTTAGTAGCTTTTGCTTTCTGAATAGCATTCAGCGCAACCGGTGTGATTGTGGCGATTAATGCGGCGATAACTGCTAGAACGATAAGTAATTCAACCAGAGAAAATCCTCTTTTTCTGTTTTTCATTATACCCCTCCTATAATTTAGTGGTGTGTGATTTTCGCGACATGTATCAATTGCAAGGGCGTGCCAAAATCACGAAAGAATTGACTATCTTTTTGACGGCGATTCGCTGAAACCAACGTCTGGTAGATCCTTTAGCAGTTTTTTAACAATATTTCCTGAATAGTCTTCTAGTTCAGCACAGCTAGGAGAGATAAGACTTCTCTTCACAATTAACAATTGTGAGTTTGATCTGTAGTATGAAAGAGAGGAACCGACTCGTGATATGAATTAATTGTCTTGAATATGTCGGATTCTTTCAGATTGCCAGCCTTCGGTATTGAGGGGAAAAGACTGAAGTGAGTTTCCTAATTGTAGAAAAAGTCGTGAAATGAATTTCATTTGGTTCTACAAATAAAACTCCGTGCTTACCGGTTGCCTTCGGTGGCCAGGCGTGCTCCGACTTTGTCGAGATTCCAGTATTTGCTGCAGGGCTAACGGCCGTTAGCCCCTACAATCAAAAGCTCTTTCTATGCTATTTAGAACGAACACCCTCCGCCACTTCGTGGCCCTCCTCCCTCAAGGGAGGATTTAAGATCAGGATTATCAGGAGCAAAATACAGCATATCCTGTTAAGAGACAAGAAGCATCAACGATATTTCAATGACTCCTACACTTATGGGTAATGACGAGCTTCCTCAAGGGAGGATCGAAAGATCAGGGTTATCAGGAGTTAAACACAGCGCATATTGTCGAGAGAGAAGGAGCCCCACATGATTTCCATTAACTCCCTGACTTATGGGCAATGATGAGCTCCCTTGAGGGAGGATCAAAAAGAATGAGGAGATGTAGATGGTAACAGATCTTCGAATAACTCTCCTGACTGGCTCTAGTCTTAACCTACAACACACAACCCACAACCCACAACGTTACTTCACCCAGTTCTCTTCGAATCATACAGTTCCAGAACTCTCGGTTCGTTCTTGAAATCTCTATAGAACAGAAAGATAACGAACGCATTCGCCGCATAAAACGCTGTACTCAGCAAGAACAACTCGGTATAACCGCTGATAGAAGTACCGACAATTAACCCGAAGATCATCGCAGCTACGGCCCGCACAGTGTTGTTCAGAAAGCCATTGATTCCCGATACTGTTGATAGCTTCGAATCGGGAACATACGAGAATATTATTGAGGTCATGATCGGGTTGGTTATGTTCATGAAGACGAATCTGAAGGCATAGAGTATCGTGAAAAGAATCGGCTCTCTCACAATCACTAGAGAGAGCATCAACGGGATAACAAGCAGCTGCATAGTTAGGTTGAATTTAAGAGCCCCAAAGCGTTTACCCAGCTTGTGCGAGAGTGTAGAACCGGCTGCAGTTCCAAGCTGCGCAATTGACAAGGCTATTCCGATAGCAGTTGCCGACATGTTGAACAGGTCTTTGAATATGAGATTTCCAAAGTGAATAAATAGCCCGGCGCCAAAACCCACAGTTGCCGTGGATATGAAGTAGTAGGTGAGCACCTTCCTCTGGTCGGGCTGAAGCCCCGAAAAGTTGAAGAGTTCCTTCAACCTGGATCTCGATTCCGTAATTTCGAGTCTGATTACCGGTATGATTGCCGGTAGATGCGCGACCATAGCGATTATCAGAGTAGTTTGAAGACCAAAGAGATCTCCAAAAGCCCCGCCGATGAAATTACCAATAACTCCGCTTGCCATGTTGATCCCGAAATTTAGACCGAAGACCTTTGCCCTGTTTCCCGTTCTTGTAATGCTTGTCATTGTCGCCATTACGACTGTAAAGGCAGTTACTGTGAAACCACCCTTGATGAATGACAAAACGAGGATGAAAGTCGGGTCGACAACAAAGGCTAGCGCGATTCCAGACACGGGAACGACAACCGCAGAGAGAAAGAGGATTTTCTTCTTTCCAATAGCGTCTGCGAGAACAGCTGTGAGCAGCCCAATGATCGCCGATCCCCATAACTGGGCAGAAGTGATGTTGCCAATGAGGTGATTTGAGAAACCGATTTCTCTCAAATACAGATTATAGACAACGTGGTACATAGAGATAGTTGTTGTAGTTATGAACGTATAGCTAAGCAGTAATATAATCCTCTTTCTCAATGAGAAGACCCTCTTTGTTTGATTTGCTTACTATATATTACCATTTGCGAAGGAATTCTGGGGATTAGATGCGCCAGTCTGCTAACGCAGGCCAGTTCCGCTTCGCGGGCCACAAAATCCGCTGAACGCTGGCTAGAAGACGCTGATCGCTGTGAAGAGCCATCCTTGGATAAGATTAAGCGAGAAAATGTATTGACGAGACGCTCGCTCCGCTCGCGAGAAGACGAGAGTTGATAATCAATTACTGTCAACTGTCCACGTCCTCCGAAAAAAACGCAAAGATCGGTTTATAAGGGGCGGGTTAGCAAGAACGGGTCATCAAAACTGGGTTATTAAGAGCACGGAAAAAGGGATTGATTTGCGCAGAGGCACATCAGCTTCGGGAAGACTCAGTGAGGGACTTACGATAAACTGCTACCAGATGACAATGTCAGACGATTATGCAGTTCTTTTGTAGGGGCGAACGGCTGTTCGCCCGAAAGAGAACCGCGCGAAAAGAGAGACCTCACATACGGGGAACCAGGTCTGGGGTTGTCGGGTCTAGGGTCAGGCAGTAGCGAAAGAGCAGCTCGACAATGTTCTTTCTCGATTGATCACGGAATAGACGGGGACAGACGTCAGGAGCTCGTCAGTCCCCAATTCGAAATGCTACGGGATGACAATGTCAGACGATTATGCGATTCTTTTGTAGGGGCGAACGGCTGTTCGCCCGAAAGAGGTCTTGGTTGGAATCTCTGCCTTTTACGCGAAAAAAAGGACCTTAGGAACTGGTCAGTCCCCATTTTCGCTCTCGTGTTCTCTTGAGCGAAGCGAACTCTCGAATATGTTCTTTCTCGACTCTTCACAGCCTTGCAACTTGCAAAATGGCACTTGGAACTGTTCTTCCAGCGTTCAGCGGCACTTTGAGATGACAGTTCATATAGGGATTCTCTTAGGGGAAAACGTTGTCCAGATTCACCAGAATCTATCAGATGAATGCCTACGAGAAATCAACCCGGCCACTAGAAAATCTTCTATAGACTGAGATACGAGCTCTTGTTGCAGCAAGTATTCTCCCTCAATCGTTTCATGTGATATTTAGGAGAATCTTTATCCGATCCAGAACCTCCAGAAGTACCTCTTCTGAGACCTGACCGATCTTCTTCTCCAATCTATTTCTCGAGACTGACCTTAAGTCCTCGGTCTTAATGTAGCTTGTTACATCGAGTCCTGTTTGCTCTCCGGAGATCTTAACATGAAGCGGGATAGATTTGTTCTTTGAAGTTAAGGGAACGACAATCACGAGCTCAGCAGGTCCATGATTGAACTGGTCTACCGAAATGACCAAACATGGTCTAAATCCAGATTGCTCTCTTCCTCTTGTTGGACTGAGGTTTGCCAACCAGATTTCGCCTCTTGAAGGTAGCTCTCTATTCATGATCACTTTGCCCGTCTAATAGTGAGCCTTCCCATTCTTCTCTCTCGTCTAACTCGTCTTTCCACAGATCGGCTTGCTCTCTTAGTCTTGAGAAGGCTTCATTTGTGTCTTCTAGGAGCAACTCACGTCTATATGATTCCACTGCTTTAGCAAGTATTTCTCCGATTGTTTCACCACTGGCGGAGGCCATTGCCTTAAGCCTCGAATGAGTTTCGAAAGGGACTCTGACTATTTGTGTTTTCAAGATTGATCACCACCTAGTAAATTGATTCGTATACTATAACATAACACGAGTTGTGACAGAAAACACCTTTTCGGTTGATTCAATCGAAGGGAATAGATCTTGAAACGAGTTAGTGATGGAGAGAATAGGGTCTCGGGTGTAGTGAAAGAAACGATCTTCTCTGCAGTTATTCCATGGATCATGCTTTGATGAGCTCCACAGGATCCCATTTTTCTCGTTCTTCTCATTGTTTCTCTTCTTCTTGCAAAGTCCTCGTTTTTCGCTATGAATCGAGATTCTGGCCAGAATTATGCCAGAATGACGGAATTGATAGCGGGTCCAGGGTATTGGGTCTAGGGTCTGGCAAACTGAAGCGGCTCTGAACCATTACCGATTATCAATGCCAATGAACAGTCATCAAGGACTCCATACTGGATTTGCTCTCTGATCCAATCGAAGGACGGGTCACCACTCAACGAGGGACGTTTCTTTTCTTAAGAGCTTGCAACTTGGAACAGTCAACTTGCAACTGCTCTTCGAAGGACGGGTTCATGGTTTTGAACGAAGGACCAAGTACGGCTCTTTGCAGCGGTCAGCGGGTTCTCCGCTTTTAAGCGTACAGCGGCTCATCTCCCGCGAAGCGGAACTGGCTTCAAAATCGCTTCCTGCGAAGCAGCATCACTTCCTCGCACCAGCGAGCCTCACTTGCGGCGATGCTCTTCTCCACATCGCTCCTCGGCAATAACGACAAAATCCCTCCTCTTCAGCAATCTTGTAGAGGAACGCGACGAAGCGGTATTTTCGGGATCTATTCTCTGTATTACACTTGCAACTTGCATCTTGGAACTTGCAAATGATCTATTTCGGATAATGGCGAACCTTCTACGGACAACTATTGTCTATTACCTTTTTCTTGTAACCAGCTTCTTGATTTCGTATATCCAGAGGATCGCACTGCCAAGTGCGAGAGATAAAAGTAGATCCCATATTCCCAGAGCCTGTGTGGAGAATAGTCTCTGCATGAATGGCACATAGATTACTGTGAGCTGAAGCCCTAAACTTCCTAGCACTGCATACATGAGAGAAGGATTATCTTTGAACGGAGCGTTGAAGATCGATTTGCTTCTTGACCTTACCGACAGTGCGAAGAAAAGCTGCGAAAAGACGAGAGTGGAGAAAAGCATGGTTCTCCATGGACTATTTACGTCATTCAGCCAGTAGAACAAACCTACGCCAAGGGAAAAGGCTGCGAGCAATAGCCCGATAAAGATCACATTCCATCCGCCATTTGCAAGGACATGCTGTTTTGTGGGGTTGGGCGGACGCTTCATGATATCCTTCTCTGGCGGTTCTACAGCAAGCGCTAAGGCAGGGACTCCATCTGTCACGAGATTCAACCAGAGTATCTGGAGAGGTGCCAGTGGAAGTGATATACCCAGGAACGGTCCGAGAAGCATTATCCAGATTTCACCGAAATTTGATGCCAGTATGTATCTTATGAACTTCTGTATATTGTCGAAAATAGTTCGTCCTTCTTTAACTGCCGAGACTATAGTAGTGAAGTTATCGTCGGTGAGAACCATGTCGGCAACTTCCTTAGTGACATCAGTTCCCGTAATCCCCATTGCTACTCCTATATCCGCTTGCTTCAGAGCAGGGGCGTCATTCACTCCATCTCCTGTCATGGCAACGACATTTCCCTGTCTTTGAAGTGATTTGACAATCCTCAGTTTGTGTTCGGGAGCAACTCTTGCGTATACGGAAGTCTTCGCGGTAATCCTATCTAGTTCATCATCAGACAAGTTCTCCAGCTCTATACCCATTTTCACCTGCGACTTGTCTTCGACCATTGTAAGACTTTCTGCGATATATCCTGCCGTCAGGGGATGATCACCCGTAATCATTATCGGCCTTATGCCGGCTTCGCGAGAAGTGATGATCGATTCCTTTACTCCTTCTCGTGCGGGGTCCATCATTCCAAACATTCCGGTGAAGATGAGATTCCTCTCTTCGACTTTCTTCTCTTCAACTTCTGACGGATCGACAGCTCTGAAGGCTACTCCAAGAACCCTCATCCCATTGGCCGCAAGGTCGTTGTTTGTCTCTATGATTCTTCTCTTCCATTCATCGTCTATTTCATGGATTTCGTCACCCTCCAGCACCCTGTCACAAACCTCGACAAGCGAATCAACGGCACCCTTCGTAAAGGCTACATATTTTTCAACGCCATTCTCCCGCAAATGTGCAGGAACATCGGCTGGAACTGGTCCCATTGGGTTTTTCGTGATCTCATGGATAGTTGTCATTCTCTTACGCTCTGAATCGAAAGGCAGCTCGAGGATTCGTGGCATTGCCTCCTCCAGGTCGGCCTTTTCGATCCCAACTCTGTAAGCGGCATATACAAGTGCTCCTTCTGTGGGATCACCAATCATGTCTACCTGCTGTTTCTTGTGGACGGGAGGTCTTATCTCCGCATCGTTGCAGAGAGTACCGGCTGTAAGCATTATCTCGAATGACTTGTTATCATCTTCGGGAAGAGCTTCGGGGTCTGGTGCATCTTCCTTTCCGAAGTCCAATGTTCTGCCGGCCATCTCGACAAGACTGACTTTCATTCTGTTCTCAGTAATCGTTCCTGTTTTGTCGGAGCAAATAACGGTGACAGAGCCAAGCGTTTCGACGGCCATGAGTTTGCGAACCAAAGCGTTCTTCTTCAGCATCCTCTGGGCTCCAAGTGCAAGAGCTATTGTCACAACCGTTGGAAGTCCCTCCGGGACGGCTGCGACGGCGAAAGAGACGGCGGTTAAGAACATAAGCTCGAGATCTTCTCCTCTGAGTAATCCCATTACGAATATTACTGCAACTATGCCCAAGGCGATTACAGCAAGAATTTTACCGAGCTGATCGATGTTCTTCTGCAAGGGTGTTTGAGTATCGGGCGTGTCCTGAATCATTGTTGCGATCTTACCTAATTCAGTATCCATGGCCGTAGCGGTGACGATACCTACTCCCCTGCCGTAGGTAACTACAGTGCCTGAATAAGCCATGTTCTTTCGATCACCCAGTGAAGGGTTGTCTTCTGCAATGGGCTCGGAAGTTTTCTCCACTGCTTCGGATTCGCCCGTGAGAGCTGATTCCTGGATCTTCAGGTTAGTTGTCTCTATGAGGCGCATATCTGCAGGAACGATATTCCCGGCATCTAGAATTACAATATCGCCTGGCACGACCTCAGTTGAATTGACTTCGATCACCTGGCTGTCACGTTTGACTTTCACCTTCGGAACAGACATCTTTTTTAGGGCGGCCATTGCCTTTTCGGCCCTGTATTCTTGGGAGAAGCCAAGGATAGTATTAAGGACAACTATCGCGAGAATAACAATCGTGTCCCTTACTTCGCCAATGAAGGCCGTGATGACTGAAGCAGCAATGAGAATAATTATCATCACAGACTTTAGCTGAGAAAGAAGAATCTTCCATGCGCTCTGTTTGTTCTTCTCGGTAAGCTCGTTTAAGCCGTATTGATCAAGTCTTTCTCTTGCTTGTGACTTGGAAAGACCGTCCTTAAAACTGGATCCGAGTTGTTTTACTACTTCTTCCTTTTTTTGCTGGTGTATTCTCGCCATATTTGACCTCCGTTTCTGAGACCAGTTTCAGGCTTCGTCTCAACAATGTTCGAGTCTTTAGGCCCAGATCCCGGATCAAGTCCGGGATGACGTCTTCATTAGCATCGAGAATTCTGAATGGTTCGGAGTCGCTTTTGTTCACCAGCCCTAGACCCCAGACCCGCTGTCAATCTCGTTGTCATGCTGAACTTGTTTCAGCATCTAGGCACCCTTCCCGAAAACGTCACATACCGTCATTCTGAACTTGTTTCAGAATCTCGAGCTCTTGGTTCTTGACCTTAACCAAGAACAAGGAACAGATCCTCGCTCTGGAACGAAGAACGGGGTCTCCTCGGCGAACGGAGAGCTGTTCAACGGACAACGAGTTCTCCTGCTCTTCCTACCACGAACCCGCAACCCCGAACCTCACTCCTTTTCACAAATCCCTCACGAAAAGCCTGTTCGCTCTCTTCATAAGCACAGGCCACGTGACTACAATACCAACTAAAGCGATTGCGGTCAATATGATGGTCATTATTGTCCCGGATATGGTGTCCTTCAGCAAGAATGCGAGATATCCAAGACCGCCCACGTAACCAAAGACGACCGGAATCGAAAGTGCGACGTTAACGTTCTGCTTCATGGCTCTCTGAGGGTTCTCCCATTCAAGGATCGGCTTTATCGAGTCGATTATCATTTGTAGAATGTTCAAGAATGTGAGAGTCAATGCTCCGACAGCAAATACAACAAGCGCTTCTACGAAAGACAGACCAAGGATAAGACTAAGAGCGACTGCGCCGAATGCCGGTCCTATCAAACTCAGCGTCTCGATATGAAGAAATTTGACTTTCACAATTTCATTTACGTCAACGGGAAGAGCCTTAAGTTCCCTGATCAAATCTCCTTCTCTGCTGAACATGGAGGAGGCGAGCCCGTTAATTCCGCCCGCAACGGCTGCGACCAGTGCGCCGACGGGAACAAAGAGTGGCTTGTAATCTTGAAACTGGTCCAGCATCTGACCTAACTGGTCCGTTTGGCCAGCAACGGCCGCTATAACGAGCAGAATTGGAAAGACCAGAACATTCCCAAATCCGTTGAACGCGAATGCCGGGACCTTCAGAAAGTACCACCATTCTCTTCTGTACAGCGCGGAGAACTTCGTTTGTTGTACGCCCATAAGATCGGCTATCTCGCCTTCTTTTAGTCTTGACCGTCTGGCGAAATTCTCTTGAAGGCTTGAATAGACCGAGTAGTAGAACTTGTCGCCGAAGAAGAGAAAGACTCCGAGAGCAACCACGTGAAGACCAATAAATGCAAGAAGCCACAACAATCCCTCAAAGAAGGGTCTGCTCAGGGCCTTCGTAACCAAAATAGTGGGAGGGTATGCCCCGGCCGTTTTGTTCAGTATCGCATCCTCGCTCGAGAAGATCTTTGCGAACTCCTCGGCGCTCATATTCGGATCAACGCGGCTAGTGATGGAGATGAAGATAAGCACTCCCACCAAAATGAGTGCGCTCAAGAGATAAACCATATTATCTCTGTGCCTTCTGAATCTAAACAGCCTCGAGAGAGGAAGGACGATTATCGCGGAAAGCATTATCGGCAACACCTGACTTAGGAGAAAGACAATCACCATGAAGATCCAGTATCCGATTCCTGCCGAGGATCGCACGCCATACAGGATGTATGCTGGAAGAATTATGGCAAGTGAGATCAACATAAGGTCCATCAAGACTACGAGGAACTTCGACATAAGTACTTCTGTCGATTTCATGGGCAAAGGTATCAAAACGCGCATATCGTCGCCGAAGAAGAAGGTGCTTATCATAAGGAAGACCCCAAAGATGAATCCAAAGAGATTTGCAATCAGGAAAGGTCCTGCCAGAAAGAGCGATCTCAGTCCGGAAGCTTCATACTGATCGTACATCGTGTTGAGCAAACCTCCGTAAAGCGGTCCGAGAGTCAAGCCCAGTAGGAGTATGACACCGATTATCAGGGCCGGTTCCCAGAGCCTTTCCCTTCTCTTGAAGTGGTATAGAGATCTTGGAATGTTGTAGTGAGAAC
The DNA here is from genome assembly GCF_002435945.1 of Mesotoga sp. UBA6090. Classification (NCBI taxonomy): domain Bacteria; kingdom Thermotogati; phylum Thermotogota; class Thermotogae; order Kosmotogales; family Kosmotogaceae; genus Mesotoga; species Mesotoga sp. UBA6090. The sequence goes on along the minus strand of NZ_DIXC01000026.1, from coordinate 9,653 downwards.
TAATCAGCGTCGAGGTAAGAGAAATCACCATTTTCAGTCTCACTACCAGTCACCTCCAGGAATAGTTCTTCCAGGCTTCCCCTGCCTCGAAGTTTTCGCAGCTCTTCCACGGTGCCCACGAACTCTAGTTTTCCATTGTTAATAATTCCAATGCGATCGCAGATTCTCTCGGCGACCTCCATCACGTGAGTAGAGAAAAAGACCGTGTTTCCCGCCTTCACATGATTCCTCATCATCTGTTTGAGGATGAAGACCGATTCCGGATCAAGACCGACTATAGGTTCGTCTAGTATCCACAGATCCGGATTGTGAATTAGAGCCGCGACTAAGGAGAGCTTCTGTCTCATGCCGTGTGAGTACGTCGAAACGGGATCCTTGACTGCGTCTGAAAGCTTGAAATTCTGCAGGAGTCTAGCGGCCCTTTCTGTTCTCGTTTTGGGCGGCAGCTGGAAAACGTCGGAAATCATGTTTAGATATTGAACTCCTGTGATTTTCTCCATAACCAGTGGTTCGTCAGCAACGTAACCAATCTTCATCTTCGCTTCCACAGGCTGAGAAACTACATCGATATTGTCAATAGAGATACTTCCGGATGTCGGCTGAAGCAAACCGACTATCATTTTTATCGTTGTGGTCTTGCCGGCTCCGTTTGGTCCGAGAAAGCCGAATACTTCACCTTTGTTCACCGTCAAGGAAACGCTATCAACTGCTTTGACACTGCCACTATAAATCTTCGTAAGGTTTCTAATCTCTATCACGGTACTAACCTCCTGAACTCAAACGGAATTGCCATTCTCGCTCCTAACAAGTATCTGGAAGAAGTCTTCAAGATCGGGGATCGAAATGGTTGCCTCGTCTGTTTTATAAAATCTTTCCATTGCCTCTGAGTTTTCGACGATTATCGAAAGTCTGTTAAGTTCCTTTGCTGCCGCCAGACAGTCCGTACAATTGTCGAGTTGCTCTTTGTCAAAGGGCATCCTGACAATTCTGTATTTTTCTTTGACTCCGTCGAGATCACCGGAATACTTAACCTTCCCATTTATCATAATGAAGAATTCGTCTGCGATTTTTTCGACTTCAGGGATTATATGGGACGTGTACAGTACAGTCTTTCCGAGAATGACCTTCTCTCTTATGAACTCCAGGGTGTCGTCTCGCATGATTGGGTCGAGTCCCCAGGTCGGCTCATCCAGTATATATAGATCTGCGTCGGTTGAAAGAGCTAATGAGATGTATATCGCTGTCTTCATGCCGTTTGAGAAGGTTCTAATCTTCTTTGTACAGGGAAGTTTGTAGTGTGCGATATACTTGCGCGCTTGGGTTTCATCGAATCTGCTCGAAATTCTGCGATTCAATTTGAGAGTCTTCTCTATGTCCAGAGTTTCACAAAGATTCTTCTCCTCAGGAACGAACGAGATCATTTCTCTGACCTCATCAATGGGTTTTCCAAGAACAAGTATCGATCCAGAGTAATTGATCAATCCCAGTATGGATTTCAGAACTGTCGTTTTGCCGGCTCCATTTGGGCCAAGCAGCGCGTAGATTCGTTGTTTATCCAGCTTGACATCGATCCCGCGAACGGCCTCAACATTGCCCTTATAAGTCTTCTCAAGGTTCTGTATATCCAGCGTCAATTCATTTCTTTCCATATCTTCTCAATCACCTCCAGGAGCCTTTCCAGAGAAATTCCCGACTTCTTCAAACGCAGGATGGGCTCCCTAAGCTCAGTAAATAGACTTTCAAAGACGGAGTCTCTTACCTGATCTTTGTCACTGACTACTATATACCCCAATCCCTGTCTTGCCATAATCAGGCCTTCCATCTCGAGTTCTCTGTAGGCTCTGGCAACAGTGTTAGGATTAACCCTGATTTGAGAGGCCATTTCACGGATTGAGGGAAGAGGATCTCCTTCCTTAAGTCTCTCCTTGAGGATCTCCTCCTTCACCCCCCTCTTGATTTGATCGTAGATCGGTAATGGGGATCTTATATCAATGTCAAACCACACATTATCACCTTCCGTACGGCTTTCCAGAGTCGCGTTGCGTGCAATAGCACAAACACTACTAGGTCAATTCGGCTTTGCGTACTCTACTAAATGTCGGCTTTTCTCTACAACTGAATTTAATCTATGGTCCTCCTTTGAAGGAGAATACCTCTTACGGTTGAGAGTGTGAAGATTTCAAGAGAACACACCCCGTCGACGATGGAACCGCCGCAAAGATCCGCTGAACGCTTGAGAGCAAGGACCCGCTGGTCGCTTTGAAAAGCCGAGAAAGAACATATTCGAGAGGTTCGCTGCGCTCACGAGAAGGCGAGAGTTCTTCTTCATGATTCTCATCCCGTGGAGCCTGCCCCAAAATGCTCCTGCTTGGGGGATTCAAGGGATCTAGCACCCAAGATCCGTTATCTGTAAACGGTCCAGCGTTCTCCGATAAGACCGGTTAGGCGCACTCCATCGATAATAGAGATGTCGTATCCTCTCGAGAGATCATCATTACCATATCACCTTTGGAGCTCAATCATCCTGTTTCTTAGTTCCAGAGTTGTCATCATTATCAAATAGACGCGGTTTCATGCGCTTCTGCGCTCTCGATCTTAAATCCCCGCTTGAGAGGCTCAAACTGGATCTCATCTCATCTGTCTCGTGCTCTCTCATCATCTCGTGGTTCTTAACTAAGAACATGGACACGAAGTGTCGGAACGATGAACCGCTCTTCTGCTCTTGATCTAAATCCCTGCTTGAGCGGGAGGGCCGCTTGCAGTGGGGAGTGTGCTCTTTGAAGAGCATCTTACATCGATCCACCTGTCCGAAATTGAACGGGTATCATTTGCTTACGAGTCATCAGTTGTTGATCTACCATGCCAGGTCTATCTCATGTGGGGGAGACTCGTCTTACCCTCAAAGACTAACACCCTCCGCCACTTCGTGGCCCTCCTCCCTCAAGGGAGGATTTGAGATCAGGATCATCACGAGCCAAACACAGCATATACTGTCAAGGGAGAAGAAGTATCACATGATTTCTCATTAACTCCTGACTTATGGTTGAGATGATGGGCTCTTGGCACAACCGAATTCTTTGCTTCCTTTCTTCTGTCATCCTGCAGTGATACTATACATGATCTGCTTTCTCTAGTTGCTCTTGGTAGTATCGATTATCATCTTTCTCGAAGCGAAGCTTCGTCTCAATTTCAAAGCGTCTTCTCGCTCTCTCGATCTCGCATTCGTTCCTTCAGAGACACCCTCCGCCACTTCGTGGCCCTCCTCTCTCAAGGGAGGATTTAAGATCAGAATCATCAAGAGCTAGATACAGCAATCGAGCAAGAATTAGTATATTGGTGGTATTTAGCTCCTGATTATGGTTGTGAGGAGCTCTCGAGCCGGGACCATGATTAACGAGAAAGTTCATCGTCGAGAGCTTCACCGAAAAGATCCGCTGAACGCTGTAATGAACCGCTGGCCGCTGAACGCTGTGAGAAACGGAAACCCTCTCCTAGACTTTCGTTGAAAGTCGCGCTCCGGTCCTTCGATTAGATTGAAGAAGGTTCTTGAGCTTCCTTTTTCTCAGATCTCTGTCTCGATGAATGGCGAAGAGCTAGCCTTTCTCCGTGAAGCAGGCGTTGCGTCACAGGATGCTTTTCCTGGCCTTGCGCCAACCGCCCTCTCTTGGCAGTTCTTCACCCCGCCGAAAGCGGCTGAATTTAAACTTCTTTCTTTTCAAAGACCTTGTAATCAATTACTGTTAGCACTACCGTCGCTGCAAGCAATGAGACCAGATAGATCCAGTCAATAGTTCCTTTCTGCGCCACACTCGATCCCAGTATAAAAGGATATGGATTCAGCCAGGAGAGTGCATCAATCATTCCAAGTATGGGCAATCCTAGAACTATTACTATTCCGGCGACGACCGGTTTGACCTGATCTCTACTCATTATAGAAATCATCGTAAAGAGAGAGTAGAAGAATGTGACTCCGACCAGCTGCTGGAGCAGCACTTTCAGTGTATCGGCAAACGCCATGCTGTAACCGGCGAGATTCATTGCTACTGGACCAAGCAAGGACAAGACTGCGGTTATTATCAGTACGGCTCCGAGTCCCGCAAGATACTTCGTCCTGAAGACTTCGTTCCTGTTCTTTCTTGAAAGCAAGAAGTATATCGTCTTCTTATCGAATTCCTTTGCAAATATGGGGAAGGTGATCAGCAGAACGACGAAGGGAAGGAACTGCCCGTAATTCTTTCCGTGCCACTGACTCAACAGATAGTAGTTGTCGTCGTTGAGTCTCGTGAGACCTGAAACGTCTCCCATAAGATTCTTAAGAAAATCAGGCATCTCTTCGAGTTGAGCGGTCATCTCTTCCATCATCTGCGCTGCATAAGGTCTAAGAGCTATAGTTGATACCAATGAGACTAGCAAAACGACGAACATGATTATTACTCTCAATTTCATTTCACGGATTTCCTTATAGAACATGCTTATTCCCCCTTACCAGAGTTCCAAAGAAGGATTCAAGATCTACCACTTCTTCCTTTGATCCGTCTATCTTTCTCAATTCTCTGATTTTCTCCGAGTCGTCAGTCAAGACCTTTGTCGCCTTGCCTTCTCTTACGACGGCCGAAAAAGCTTTGCTGTCAATAGCTGTTTCAGGGGGAAGATTGAAGAGAGAGAATCTTGAACCCAATCCCTTCAGTTCTCCGGTATACAGTATTTCTCCTTTGTACATGATAGAGAAAACATCGGCGATCTTCTCTACCTCGGGAATGATGTGAGAGGTGTAAAGTACTGTCTTTCCATTCAGGGATAGGTTCTTTATCATCTCAAGAACTTCGTCTCTCCGGAGTGGATCAAGACCCCACGTGGGTTCGTCAAAGATGAAGATGTCAGCGTCCTGAGACATTGCTATTGCAAGATAAGTGGATGTCTTCATTCCGTGGGAAAAGGCAGATATCTTTTTATTCATTGGAAGATCAAACTCTTTCATGAGCTTTGCGGCCTTATCTGCAGAGAAGTTGCTCATCAGCAGAGAGCACATCTTGATTGCCTTCTCCGGAGTCAGGCTGTCATAGAAGCTTTTGTCTTCGGGAACGAATGAGATTCTCTCCCGGGTGACATCGATTTTCTCTCCAAGGATCGTTATCTCTCCTGAATAATGAACAAGACCAAGTATTGATTTTAGAGTTGTAGTCTTTCCGGCGCCGTTTGGTCCCAGAAGAGCGTTGACCTTTCCGGGTACAAGGAAAAGGTCTATCCCTTTTACAGCCTCGAAATCTCCGTAGTTCTTTCTAAGGTTTTTTACTTCGATCGCTTCGTCTAACATTGAAACCACTCCTCATTGACTATCTTAACTGTACTATATCAACTAATACAGTTAGTTGTCAAGGTGAGTGTCCAAAAGATCGAGATCCCTACAGAGGCTTTACTGGATGGTGGAGAAGATCAGTCTGTGTGTATAGACGAACGACCATTTGTCTGCATAAATTTGTCGGGAGTTCTAAAGAACTGCCTCTCCGCTATGCCGAAACTCAACTGATGAATGACGATAGGGAAATTTTGATTAGCAGATTAGTCTGGAATATTTGGTGCGGGTTTTGAATGCTCAAAAAGGTATTCTGGGCAGATGTCCAGCCCATTACACCATTCTATTGTATCGAAAGCTATTCTGGCCGAGCAGAAGATCTTTGGATCTCTCAGTTCCGCGAATCTGCCCTTGTCAAGGATTCCTTCAAGATCTATTGCTCTTTCTTCCCCATTGTTAAATTCGAGAATGAATTCATATGGCTTGCAATGCTTTATGGACTTCACTTCAATGTTCATGTCAGTACCTCCGTCATCTAAGAGAATCTACTTTGAATGGAAGTTCACCATTTGTTACAAGCTTCCAGTTGGCCATAAGCTCTTCAGAATGAAGACAGCTAACGCAAGCAATTCACGCTATGCGTAGCCCGTAGCACTTCGTCAACAAGCAGGGGTTTCTAACTTCCACCGATAACATCAGTGAGATTGATCGAAACAAAGATCCTTTCTACAGGTTCAATGAGTCATCTTTCATGAAGATCCACTTAACTTCTTCTCTCAATCTTTTAATGAAGTAAGACAGTTCTTTGTTTAGTTCATTCCACTCGTCTAGAGTGTAGATCAGAAGATCGACCGGAACCGGTAACATCGCCAAATCCCATTCTATTCCTCGCTTCCCGAAAGGGACTTTGGAGTCTTCCATTATGATAATCACATCAAGATCGCTTCCCACTCCATTATCGCCCCGAGCGTAGGAACCAAAGTAACCGATGCTGAGAATGTTGGAATCCCGCTTCAATGCTTCCGACCACTTAGCAAGTGATTCAACTACAGCCTCTTTGCTTGGCCATTTCATTACTGACGAATTCAACAATCTCACCGGCATATGCAATAGCCTCCTCACTTTGCTTCCTTCCGAAATACTCAAAAGGAGAGCCTTCAGTTACTCTAAGTTGTCAAGTATAGAATTAGGAAAATTATGAGAGTGAAAGGTCAAATGGAACGTTGTTTTTCAAAAGTTGGTAGACCATTTCAGCTGCAGCTCTTGCAGTTGCTGTTAGGGCCACCTTCTTTTTCACCCCCCTCTCTTTCATCTTCTCGTATTTGTTCCTGTACTTTTCAGTGTTTGTGATCAGGTTTTTAGCTAACTGGTAGAAGGTTTTTCGTAGATGTTTGTTACCCTTCTTAGAAATTGAAAGGCCACGAGTCATGTTACCACTCTGCTTAATAACAGGATCAAGGCCTATGTACGATACAAAGGCTTTCCCAGAAGAGAATCTGTCTATGTCGCCTACTTCAGATACGATTTCGGCTTCTGTGACTTCAGCAATACCTGGTATGGTTCTTAGGGGATTGTCAGGGAACTTCCGGAGAAACCTCTTTATTTCCTCATTCAGGGCTTCCACGTGGTCTTTGAGAAGCTTAATTTCAGCTATGAATGTGCTGGTAATCGTTGAGTAGGTTCCAAAGGTATCTGGCTTGCCTATTGAGTCTTTGAGTGAATCGATAACCTCTCTCGCTTTCTTTTCACTCCAGTTTCTGTGAGAGCTGAGCAATTTGACTGCATCTTCCTCGTTGGCAAGTATCTCTTCTCTGGATGGATATACACTCAACAGATGCAACAGCACAGGTGAACTAACGGATCTGAAGGTCTTAAGAAGCTCAGGCATATGAATCTTCAATTTGCTCTTCAGTTTTCTTTGAAGATCAGAACAGTTTGCTACTACAGTGCTTCTCATCCTAACTAAATCCCTGAATGCTGACATCTCTTCCTCTGGTACTTGAGAAACGCTCAGCAGATCGAATATCCTGTACATTGCAACTGCTATGCTTTTTGCATCTTTCTTGTCTGTCTTTGACCTGCTCATAGCCTTCATGAATTTGCTAAGGGTATACGGATCGAGAAGCTGTACGTCTATCCCTTTGCTCCTAAGAAATCCGTACAAGTTGCTGTGATACGAACCCGTAGCTTCCATTCCGACTTGTTTCTCGTCCTTGTAAGTATTTAGCTTCTTTAGAAATTCCCTAAAACCTTCCCTGTCCTGTTTGTACTTCATGCTTTTCATTTTCTTCTTCTCTGGTAAATAGAAACAAACGTCAAAACTTTCACTGGATATGTCGACTCCTACATATAACATGAGGGTTCCTCCTTTCACAACCTCGTACAAGGTGCGGTCTTTTCGACCATTACTCTCAATCGTGTTAAGAAGGGTGCCCAATCTGACATACAGGCTCTAAGCCTAAGGATGACCACTGGCTACTCCCTCTACCCTCATTCTATACCCTCTCTCTTTTGACAATACACGAGGATGACCATTTGGATATCTCGCAGGTATGTATGAATTGTCAAGAATTTTCGCCTTATCCAATAACTCTTCGGGCAAGTCAATTCCCTCAGGGAGGTCTTGAATAAGTCTGCTTACCATGTGTCCCCACGCTTCCTGTCCCAAAGAAAGATGGAGAGCCTTTACTGCCTTTTCAGCTGCTTGCTGTGCCGCAAAGCATGCCCATTCGTGTTTGCCATTAACAACAGACTCTCGCGCATGTTCAAGGTCCCTTTTTGCTTGACGTAACCAATCCAGTGATCTGTCAGGCATGGATATTCCTCCCAATCTTGATTATAGCATTATTAGAGAGAGGCTAGTAACCTTTGGCGGCCAGTCACACTGCATGCGGTTAGTCTCACCTCTGATAAGGCCAGTTTCGCTATGCGGGCAGAATAGCCGCTTAACGCTTGGAAGAAAACGCTGTACGCTGAAAGTCCGGGTTGATCGTTAAGGGTTCGCCGTCCTCCGACAAGAAAACGTGAATATCGGGTTATAAGATGCGGGTTAGCAAGAACGGGTTATCAAAACCGGGTTATGAAAACCGAATAGGATTGATTTGCGCAAAGGCACATTTGCTTCGGGAAGACGCAGTGAGGGACTTACGATAGACTGCTACCAGATGACAATTCCAGACGATTATGCGAATCTATTGTAGGGGCGAACGGCCGTTCGCCCGTGAGAGGAAAAGATCTCGGAGGGTTGCGTTTTGGAACACAATGAGAGACTTATAGAAAGGCGGTCAATTAGACTGAAGGAGTATGATTATTCTCGAACCGGAGCATATTTCTTGACAATATGTACGTATCGTAGGCAGTGTTTGTTGGGAACTATGGTTGATGGCAGAGTAATCTTGAGTAGCATTGGCAAAATCGTTGTTGAAGAGTGGCTAAGATCTGCAGAAGTCAGAAAGGAAATCGAACTAGATGCGTTTGTGATAATGCCAAATCACCTGCACGCAATTGTAGCGATACATAGAGGCGAAAGGCAGATTGTCAGTGAATGTTTGGAAGCAGAAAGAAGGGCTATGAAAGCAAAGACGATTGGTTCTTTCGTATCGCGTTTCAAAGCAGCTGCAACGGTTCGAGCGAACGAACTGCACGGCACGCCCGGGAAATCTATTTGGCAACGAAATTACTATGAACATGTCATCCGCAGTGAGAAAGAACAGAATCGAATTCGTGAGTACATTGTGAATAACCCCTTGAGATGGCAGATAGATAGAGAGAATCCCGACAGAAAGACAAATCAGGTTCGTTCAACTATTGAAGAGGACGATCTCTATCCTTGGGAAGATTGATCGTTCACAGTAGCGGGCGTGCCGCCGCACGCCCCTACATCCGTTTGGATCGAATCTATTCGCACATGCAACTCACAATTTGGAACTTGTAACCGTTCTTTTCTGAGAACGGAGAACCTTTCAACGGTCAACCAGTTTCTCTTGTTCTTACGAACCCCCTACCTGCTACCACGTACCACGGTTTCTCAAAAACCCAGATCCCGAAACAAGTTCGGGATGACAGTCCTTCCCGTCATTCTTGCATAATTCTGGCTAGAATTTGGTTCGTTCAACTATTGAAGAGGATGATCTCTATCCTTGGGAAGATTGATTCTTAATAGCGGGCGTGCCGCCGCACGCCCCTACATCCGTTTGGAACGAATTTTTCGCAATGCAACTCACAATTTGGAACTTGTAACCGTTCTTTTCTGAGAACGGAGAACCTTTCAACGGTCAACCAGTTTCTCTTGTTCTTACGAACCCCCTACCTGCTACCACGTACCACGGTTTCTCAAAACAAAAAGGAGAGTCAAAAAGAC
>NZ_DIXC01000025.1:3927-26008 GCF_002435945.1 Mesotoga sp. UBA6090 | reverse complement strand
CAGATTTCATGCTGTCAAAGTTGAGAATGAATTATGAGGCGTTCACTTTATCAAGAAGATTCTTGGTAGCAGAAAGCTATCGATGAGACTGCGATATGCTTTCAAGATGAAGGTAATCTGTGTTAGGGATTCCCGAAAGAAAGCCGAGAATACTTTATGGAAGATAGCCTCATCTCTGTCTTAAAACTCCCCTTTCTTATATTCTGTAGCAAACACCCCTTTCTCTCATTCAGAATCTACATAACATTATTTTGCTCCAAGCGTGAGTTGCTCTTTTTGAGAACAAATATCGTTCTGGACTTTTCGGAAGAAAGAAGAAGCGACTGGAAATGACAGCTTAGAAAGAGCTATTGTTTTCGAAGCCGAAAGACCTGGTTAGACAAAACCGGTGCTTCTGCCGAGAATGCGTCTTATCTGCGGAAAACGAGTCCTTAGGGAATAGAATATTGCTTAAAGAAAGCGGGTCCGGATGACCCGCTCAATACTATCCAATCTAGCTTCTTAGGTTTAGTAGCCCAGAGATCTGGGATCGAGAGCATCTCTCAGTGCATCGCCAAGAAGGTTAAATCCCATTACCACAATGAATATGAAGATACCCGGTATTAGTAGCCATGGGGCTTCTGTCATTGCCTTTATACTCTGAGCCTGCGACAACATTAGACCCCAACTTGCCGCGGGCTCAGTAATCCCGAGACCTAAAAAACTCAATCCAGCTTCGCCTAGAATGTATCCAGGGATCGAAAGGGTGGCTGCAACAATTATGTAGGTTGCAGTGTTCGGGATTATATGCCTGAGAATCACACGGGTTGACGGATAACCCATAGCTATAGCTGCCTGCACAAACTCTGTCTCTTTTAGACCCAGAACCATTCCTCGGATAACCCTCGACATTCCAGGCCATCCTATGAAACTTAGGATAACCACTATTAAGAGATAAGTTATATGCGAGGGAATACTCGTCGGCAAAATTGCTCTTAGTGAAATCAACAGGTAGAAACTCGGTATAGACATCAGAACCTCAGTAACCCTCATTAGAATCTCATCTGTAATTCCTCCAAAGTATCCGGCAGCACCTCCAATTGAAAGACCTAGAGAGAAGGTGATCAAGATTGCAAGTAGTCCAATACTCATTGAGATTCTCGAGCCTGCCAGAATTCTCGAAAAGACGTCCCTACCATATCTATCGGCACCGAACAGAAGGAGCTTGGACGGTTGATCCGTACCAAAGAGATGTATTTGAGTTGGGAACAGCCAGAAAAGCTTATAGTCCCAGGACTTCGTGAAGAACTTGACTGGATACCTGACCGTCTCATATTCTGTGATTTCTGGCTCAACAATGACACCAAGCAAATTTGGCGAGATTTCAAGTTCTCCAAGGAACTCAGTTGCAAGTTCGACATCCCCGCCATCGACGTCGATCACTTCATTGTATATGCTGATCGCTTCCAGAACGATATCCTTGATTTCATCTTCCTTCTGCGCAAAAACTCTGTGGAGGGATCGTTCAGTTACAGCTTTCACCGGCGGCCCAATCTTCTGAAGTTCTCTGAACCTGCTCGGACTCAGAGAGTCTATCGTGGTTCTATTTGTAGTCTCAGTAACCAATTGCCTTTCGAAAAGTTCAAGTTCATTCAGTTTGATATTCTGGATGATCGAGTAATCGGGTTGACCGAGATTGGCTCTGTTGCCTTCTGCGTCAAGGGCGTATCTGACAGTCTTTATTGTCAGGAATATATCGATAACTCCATCTTCGCCCTTTCTGAAAAGAATTTCCTCTCCGGTCGATCTGTCTAGGGCAGTAATTGAACCTATTGAAACACCTTCAACAAATGTTGTTCTGTACGTCTCGGGATCTCTTTCCATTACCCAGGCGTAAATGTAAGGAGCAGTAAGTTTTCCGCTCTCGTCAGTCCAATGAACTCTTGAAGGCGGCGCAAAAGACAGCCCCTGTGTCTGTTCATAAGGACTGTTGGGTGAAAGAAAATCAGCCAGTAACGCGATTATGTACATGATAATTAGGATCCAGAGGGAAACCATTCCTAGCTTATGCTTTCTAAGTGCCCTCCAAACTAGCTGCCAACGGCTCATGTACTTTACTTCAAAGAGGTCTTCTTTACTGACTTCAGCACTTTGTAATGTATTGTTGTTATCTACGTTTTCTTTCTTCTTCATTTCACACCCCTCAGCTCAGCCTATAACGAATTCTGGGATCGACCCAGGCAAGCAGAAGATCAGCCAGAAGATTGCCGATCACAAGAAGGACAGCAGAAAGGAGCAATGTGGCCATGACAAGGAACAAATCCTGAGCATTCAGGGCTTCAATAACCAGTCTTCCCATTCCAGGCCATCCAAAAACGGTCTCTGTAAGAACTGCACCTCCGAGCAAGCCGGAAAGAGCATATCCGAACATCGTTACAATTGGATTGATCGCATTTCGAACGGCATGTTTATAGATCACATTCTTCTCTGGCATGCCCTTTGCCCTGGCAAAGAGAACATAATCCTGTCTCAGCTGGTCAAGCAGTTGGCCTCGCATCTGTCTCATAAGGCCAGCCAATCCAGAAGTTCCCAGTGTAACCATAGGTCCAACCACGTGCCAGAGATAATCTCCGATCTTTCCCATAACACTCATATCGTTAAAGTTTTGAGAGATAATTCCCCCAATTGGGAACCACCCCGTTTTGGCAGCCATAAAGAGCCAGAGCAGAGCAAAAAAGAAATTTGGAATAGAAATTCCTATGAATGCAAGGAAGGAAAAAGCCTGATCGCTGGGCGAGTATTGATGAAGGGCTGAGTAAATACCGAGAGGAATACCGATTCCCCAGGTGAAAATCAATGTGCTTATACTGAGTAACAGCGTGGCTCCTAGTCTTCTCCAAACCAGTTCAAAAACTGGAATCCTGTAACTAAAGGAGTATCCGAAGTTACCTGTAAGAACATTGCCCAACCACTTGAAATACTGCACGAAGACGTTCTGATCAAGGCCGAATTGATTCTCAAGAACCTTTATCTGATCTCTCGAAATAGAAGGGTTTAACCTATAGGCATCCAAGAAATCACCAGGGGCAGCGGATATAATCATGAAGGCCAGTATAGAGACTCCGAGCAGAACTGGAATTGCCAGAATCAGCCTTCTAACTATATATTTCAGCACCTCATTACCTCCTCACACTCTCGCTAAGTCTCTGATTATATCAAAAGCGGGAGGGAAGCCCTCCCGCATCGAAAATCAAGATATTACTCTTTCCACCAGCCTTCTAACTGGAAGAGCAGGCCCGTTGCGGGTGTTAGTTTTTCGACTGGCATCTTAATGTTGTTCTTGTAGACATAAAGGAAGTTCTGTGCCATTGTGAAGACCACCGGCTGGTATTCTGCAAAGAGCATCTGGAATTCTGCAAATAGGTCGTATCTGTCTTGTGGATCAACCGCTGAGGTCTGGAGTCTGTAAATCTCGTCCACTCTCTTTTCCCAGTCGGGAAGAATGTACATGTCTTCAGTTATGTGGTCATCAGGATTATAGTCCGGAGGATAGTTCCAGAAATGCAGACCTCCATCAAGCCTGTAAACGTTCCAGCCTGTTCCGGGGTCAACACTGCCTGTCAGTCCGATAACGACTGCTTCGTAGGTCGCATCTGTCAGTCTTGAAACAACGGTGTTGAAGTCAATAGGTCTGAAATTGACCTTAATTCCAAGTTTGGCAGCCCCATCGACGATGATGTTGCATATTGCCTCTCTGACTACGTTTCCAGCATTAGTTAAGAGCGTAAACTCAACTGGGTTTCCATTTGCATCGACACAGGTTCCATCTGGAAGCCAGTCGAAGCCGCCTCTTCTGAGCTGAAGTCTTGCTCTAGTAATTGAGTACTTGTAGGCAAACTTCTCGATTTCCGGATTGTAGAAACCACTCGATGGAGAAACTGGTCCGTAGAGAGGAGAACCAAGTCCATTGTAGAGGGATTCGATGATGGCATCTCTGTCCATTGCATAGACAAAGGCCCTTCTAAATCCATCGTTTCTGAACCATTCTCTCTTTACTGGATCAGTAGAGTTGAAATTGAAAGTAACAAACTGAGATCCAAGAGCCGGTCCACCGACACCCGTTATCCAACCCTTCTCTGCTGCCATTTCAGCAAGCCTTGGGAACTGCTCGGCCGTCGGTCCGTAAAGATCGATTTCGCCAGCCTCAAATCTGAGGAGAGATGTATTCTGATCTGCGAGGAGTTCATAATTCAGCTTATCAAAATAGGGAAGCCTTACACCGTTTCCATCGACTTTCCAGTAATATGGATTTCTCTCGAAAACGATTCTGACACCTCCGACGTAATCGGTGATCACAAAGGGTCCCATTCCGACTAGCTTATCAAAGTCTGCAATAGTCCAGAATTCCGGGTAAGTACCGTTGGCAACAACTTCCTCGAGAACATGCTTTGGCATAATTGGGCGGAAGCCAATCTGTCTTAGAGCCGTGACCTGAGGTACTGTCCATGTGAAAGAGATCGTTGTGTCATCGACGATCTCTACCACGGGAAGCTGGTCGTTAGAATCAAGATAGGATCCGTTCCCGTTTGCCGTGTTTTCCGGGACAAAGGAAACATTAACAAATGTCCAGTAGACATCGTCGAGTGTGAATGGTGCCCCGTCTGACCACTGTATGCCCTCTCTTATCTGCACGAAGAAGGTCAGTCCGTCGTCAGAGAACCACCAATCTTTTGCCAGACCGGGAAGTGATGGCATACCACCCTCGTCGGCTTCAATAAGAGTACCCAGTATGAACCCTAGAGGATCTGTTGAGCTGGTTTCCTGTGCCCAGTCATAGTTAAAGGTCTTTGGATCTCCCAAGCCCCAGTAATAGAAAGTTCCTCCGGGCTTGCCGTTCCATGTCTCTTCTACGTGATACTCTGGAGCTGCGAAAAGCATTCCTGCAGCTATGAGCACTACGAGAAGCACTAAGAGTTTCTTCATTTACTTTCCCCTCCTTGTTCTTGAGATGTGGAATAAAGATGGCACGAAACATAATGATTCTCATCCGCCTTGAACATGGGCGGATATTCCTTGGTACAAATATCCATCCTGTACTTGCATCTTGGATTGAAGAAACAGCCTGCAGGTCTGTTTATCGGACTTGGTACCTGGCCGCCGACGAGATCTTTGCGATTCCGCTTCTTCTTTGGATCGGGTATTGGAGCCGCAGCAAGAAGTGCTTTCGTGTAAGGGTGTAGCGGATTCTTGAAAATCGACTCGCTGTTGCCCTGTTCTACGATCCTACCAAGGTACATTACAGAAACTTCTTGCGATATAAACCTTACAAGAGAAAGGTTATGAGAGATGAAAACATAACCCGCATTAAGTTGCTCCTGCAGTTTTTCAAAGAGATTGACTATCTGAGCCTGAACCGAAACATCCAAGGCAGAAGTTGGCTCATCGAGAACGATGAGATCGGGGTCTACACTGATAGCCCTTGCAACGGCTATTCTCTGTCTCTGACCACCGCTGAACTGGTGAGGGTATCTGTCTACATGATAAGGTTTAAGACCGACTTGTACAAGCAGTTCTTTCACCATTTCAACCGCTTCGTCAAGGTCTTTAGCAAGTTTGTGGAAAAGAAGTGGTTCAGTTAACATCTGCCCAACTGTCATCCTTGGATTCAGAGAAGACATTGGATCCTGAAATACTATCTGTGCCTTTTGCCTGAGAAGCTTCTTCTTCTGATCTGACTTATCAAATAGGATATCGATCGCCTTGGAAGAGTCCTTATTGACCCTATTGTAGACATCGTACATCTTCTTTTCGAAAGGTTCAAATTCAACTCCGTCACCGTTATTGAACTTCTCAGTATCGAAATACTTCTCTTTCAGATACTGTTTTGCCCTTCGCTTCTTCATGAAGTAGAAAGTGGTGTCTTCTTCGTCAATAAGCATCTCCCCATCAGTTACTTCATGCAAACGAATAATCGATTTGCCGATTGTTGTCTTTCCACATCCCGACTCTCCGACAATTCCTATGGTATTGCCCCTATCAACCGAAAAGGATACGTCGTCAACGGCTTTGACAAAACCAACAACTCTCTCTATGAGGAAGCCTTGCTTGATCGGGAAGTACTTCTTCAGATTTCTAACTTCAAGAAGCTTCATTCTTGAGCCTCCTTGACCAGCAATACTTTGTTAGTAATTGGGTTCCAGCATCTGACGAAATGATTATCCTTCATTTGTTCAAGCTGAGGCATCTCTTTATAGCATTTGTCCGTTGCTCTTGAACACCTTGGAAGGAATGGGCATAGCAGGGGTGGATTCAACATTACTGGCGGCTGGCCAGGAATAGGGAGGAGCTGATCTTGTTTTATGTCGAGTCTTGGTATGCATTCGAGAAGCGCAAATGTGTATGGATTCATCGGACTGTCAAAGATCTCAAGCGAATCTGCCATCTCCATCTGATAACTTCCGTACATTACGCTGATTTTTGTAGCTATTTCGGCAATAACAGCCAGATCGTGTGTGATGAAAATCATGCTACTGTTAAACTGCTCCTGAAGGTCCTTCATCAGTTCTAAAATCTGAGCTTGAACTGTCACGTCTAGAGCTGTTGAAGGCTCATCGGCAACCAGGATTTCCGGATCACACGAAAGCGCTATCGCTATTACTACTCTCTGTCGCTGTCCCCCGGAAAGCTGAAAGGGGTAATCATCGATTCGTTCTGAGGGCTTAGGAATTCCCACCTGTTCGAGAAGCTTTATCGATCGTTCTCTTGCTTCCTCTTCGGTAACTTTCTTGTGGTGAACAATGGTCTCTATCATCTGGTTACCGACTGTGTACATCGGGTCAAGCGAAGTCATAGGGTCCTGAAAGATCATTCCTATGTGTTTTCCCCTGACTCTGGAGAAACTATCTTTTGGAAGCTTTGCCAAGTCAATATAATCTTTTTCACCGCTCTTACTGAATTCGTCGGTTAAAAAGAGAATCTCGCCACCAGCGATAAAGCCTGGGTTATCAACCATCCCCGCAACTGTTTTCACAGTTACACTCTTCCCAGAACCAGTCTCTCCAACTATTCCCAAGACCTCATCTCGATAAAGATCGAAAGAGACATCTTGTACGGCCTTGACAACTCCTTCGGCCATATTGAAGTAAGTTGAGAGATTTTTCACCGAAAGGATAGGCCTTTCCTGCAACCAAATCACCTCATATTCATTTTTCGAATTATCACCCACGGAGTTAAGTAAATGCTTACTGTATAATTATTACATATATTTGCACATAATATCAAGTGGCCGGGGGCGATGTATGTTAGAAGCAGTAAGGGAAATATGGTTTGGAGAAGGTACTACCTACATCAAGATATGTTACGGTAATGTGTATGTTGATGGCGAGTCCGGACAGCTGGGAGACCGTGGAGTAGTTGATGGATTGAGAATAAAAACAGTGAGTCGGTTCGACGGTGATACACTTATTGAAGTCGAGGGGAGAATCGAAAAAAACGAAGGCGATTTGGTCGAGATAGACATAAATCAGATCAGAAGACAAGACATTTCGCAACAACACACGGCCCAGCATCTACTTTCCGCCATCTTCCTTCGCGAGATGGACGCCGATACTGTTGGCTTCCAAATGGGTGAAGAATACACTACAATCGACCTTTCACTCGGTATTCTCTCAGATGATATGATTTCTCATGTTGAGGGAATCTGCAACGATATGATTGCCAAGGATCTCCCAGTAAAGAGCTTTACTGTAGACAGGTCCGAGCTCCATGAAGTTGGCTTAAGAAAGGAGATAGACAAGAAGATCAGTGAAGGTGATCGAGATATCAGACTAGTGGAGATTGAGGGTATAGATATAAGTGCCTGCTCAGGTCTTCATATTGATAGAACAGGTCAGATCAGGCTCTTGAAGATCCTGAAACGTGAGAAAGTTAAGGGTTCTCTCACCAGAATCTTTTTCGTCGCAGGGAATAGGGCTCTAGATGACTATGCCACAAAGCATAGTCTCATAGCCAGATCGGCTCAATTGTTAACCTGTAAATACTCTGATCTACCGAATCGTATCGAATCACTCGTGGGGGAGATCAAAGCCAGCAATTCAGTTGTGCGAAGCCTCTCTGAAAGACTGGGTTACTATATTGCAGGAGATATTGATGGATCTCGCTCGAGAATCACGTTTCTTGACGAAGAGGAGAGTGTTCTTGCTGCAATTCCCAAATTCGTCACACTGGAAGAGTATCTTATAATTGGAAAGGCAGATGATAGAGTTCTGCTATTTGGTAGAAATTTCGACTGTCAGGAAGTTCTTTCAAAGATCAAGGAAGAGCTAGAAGTCAGAGGAGGTTCTGGCAGGGATAGAGGTCAGTTCCTTTTCGAAGGAGATTTTTCAACGATAAAGGAGCTCATTCTGAAGAACTTCTCATAATTGGAAGAGTTGGTGAATGAATTGAAAACAAGAATTCCTCCGAATAGTATTGAATCGGAAGAAGCAGTAATAGGGAGCATCTTGATTGATCCAGATGTCGTCCCGGATGTGATGGAGCTTCTTACAAGCAGGGATTTCTACTCAAGAAAGAACCAGTTGATCTTTTCAGCTATGGAGAAGTTGTTCGATGAGGGAAGTCCGGTAGATATTGTGTCGGTTACCGAGAGATTGAGAACAGGCGGAGTGCTCGAGGAGTTGGGAGGCGAAATAGAGCTTGCCAAACTCGCAGATGTTGTTCCAACTTCCGCTAACTTCTTTTACTATGGTAAGACAGTAAAGGAAAAGTCACTTCTGCGCTCCCTCATTTCGGCAGCGAGTTCGATTGTCGAAAATGCTTACGAAGGCGAAGAGACTGACGAAATTCTTGATAGCGCGGAGAAAGCGATATTCCAGATAACGGAGGCGCAGATTTCGAAGACTTACCAGCATATTGGAAAGATAATGCATGAGCTTTTCCATAATCTGGAAAGACTGAAAGAGAACGCTGTTACTGGAAGAATTACGGGTATTGCCAGTGGTTACAGACGGCTTGACGAAGTTACAACTGGTTTCCGACCCTCCGATCTTGTCATTGTTGCTGCTCGGCCATCAATGGGCAAGACTGCTTTTGCATTAAGTATGGCAACCAATATGGCTTTGAAATTCCAGTTGCCTGTAGCGATTTTCTGCCTGGAGATGTCTAAGGAACAGCTTGCTCAACGACTTCTGTGCAATGTGACAAACTTCGAGTTATCGCGACTCAGGGCGGGAGATATTGGTAATGAAGAGTGGAAGCGCTTGACAAATGGAGCCAGCACCCTGCAAACAGCCCCGATCATCATCGACGATGAACCATCGCTGGACCCCAGATCACTTAGAGCCAAGGCAAGAAGGATAAAGATGGAGCACAATGTTCAGGTTCTCTTTGTTGATTATCTTCAGCTAATGCATACAAAAGGTAGATCTGATAATCGACAGCAGGAGATTTCGGAGATTTCTCGATCTATGAAACTACTGGCCAGAGAGTTGGATATTACTGTAGTAGCTCTTTCTCAGCTTTCGAGGGCTGTGGAACAAAGAGAGGACAAGATGCCCCGCTTGAGCGATCTCAGAGAATCTGGCGCCATTGAGCAGGATGCTGACACCGTAATGTTCCTTTATAGAGAAGACTACTACAAAGATAAGAGCGAGGTAAGTGATTCTCCGCAAGTTACGAAGGTAATAATCGGAAAACAGAGAAATGGTCCCGTCGGAACTATCGAGCTGATGTTTCACCCGAAGACGGCCACGTTCTATGATAAGGCTTTCGAGGCAAATCGATGATAGAAGCTCTGAATTTGACAAGGAGTTTCGGAAGCCTCATCGCTGTTGACCAGCTTAATCTAAATATTTCCTCCGGTGAGATCTATGGTTTTCTAGGACCTAACGGAGCGGGAAAGACAACGACCATTAAGATGCTCACCGGGGTAATTGCTCCGAGTTCAGGGAAGATTAAAATAGCCGGGTTGGATATTGAGAGAAGCAAGCTGGAAATAAAGAGGTTGATCTCTGTTGTTCCTGATGAACCTAAGATGTATGACAACTTGAAAGGCGTTGAGTTTGTCAAATTCATAATTGACATTTACCGTCTTCCTCCAAAAGAGACTATGTCGAAGCTTATGGACATTGCCGATGCCTTCAAAATCGACTACCTCGGAAAATACATAGGCGATTATTCACATGGAATGAAACAGAAACTGATGGTTGCCATTGCCCTTATGAGAGAGCCAGCCGTTATCTTTCTCGATGAACCAACTGTGGGTCTTGATGCGTCAAGTGCAGGCAAATTGAAGGCCTGGTTGAGAAACATGGCCGATAAGGGAACGACTGTTTTCATGACAACTCATGTGCTTGAGGTTGCCGAGAAGATGTGTGACAGGATAGGAATCATTGATAGAGGAAGACTCATTGCCGAGGGGACGCTTTCAGCCCTAAGAGAGGATTTTGGAAGTGTTGAATCCACTCTTGAAGAGCTCTTTCTTGATATTACGGGCGACAGCAGTATAGAGGCTTTGACTAAGAGTTTACAGGAGGGAATGTGAAGAGACTGATGATACTCCTTCAGGAGCTTCTCATTGGCTTTCTGGTGGTTTCCGTCCTGTTTTTCTGGGATGCCTCTCTGTCAAAGGGCTTGCTGCTCTTCACAATCTTACTGGGAGTCATAGTATATAGACCGCAGTTCGAAAAAAAGATTGAATCTACGGACGCTTTGTCCAGAATCGTTAGAGGAATTTTGAAGAAGCCATGTACTCTGGTTTTGGTGACCGTGATTCTGGCCAATCAGAACAGGAACTTGCAGTCAGCGCTGGGAATAATCTCCTCATACGCTCTTATTGCTTCAGTTGCTTCGATTTCTTTCCTGAAATTTGCAAAAATGAGGGAGTTCCGGGAGAGCCTAATAGCCGTTTCTATTGCTACTGCTATGCTTCTTTCGGGCTGGCTGTTCCCGTCGGCCTTCACTCTTCCATTGTTTGCAAACATTTACTTTCCTTCTTTCTGGCTATTCGAAATTGCATCGGGCGATTTGTTTGCCTTTCTGCTTGTCGGTGTTCTATCTTTGTGGCTGTTTAGGCTCAGGCATAGATTCGACAGAAAGGATTAATATTACGATCAAAAACATAGCCTTAACTATAGTTGACCTTTTCGGTAGTAAAATCATTATGAGAAAAAACGTTGAAGGGAGCTGAAAAGAGATGCAGATTTCACTTGATCAATTCTTAGGAGCTATAATGTCCAGAGTAGATAATCTAGAGGCAACTATAGATGATCTAAGACTCAGAACTAACATAGCTATGCGTTTGGTGAAGGCAACGGTGCCCGAGCTCACAAGGGATGCTGTCGAGAAGGCAGTGAGAGAAGAGCTTGAGGTCACAAAGAACGCTGGAATGATGGAAGAAAGCGATGAGATTGAGGAGATTTCTTCGAAGTTAACTGAGAGCATTTTTGGTTGGTTAGAAGGAGATGTTACTGAACTCAAGGAAAAGATGGATGCCTATAGAAAGAGACTTCAAGAGGCTATGGAAGCCGAAAAAAGTAAAGTTATAGACGTTGCACCGGCAGGCTTTGTAAACCAGCTTGGTCAGGAAAAAGGCCAGAAGAAAGGTAAGATAGTATTCTGATATTTTAGATGCTGGGGCGCTGCCGCGCCTCAGCTTTCAATGTATCCCATCAGAAGCTTCAATGTATTTTCCAAAGCTCTGTAATGAGTCCTTTCATAACCATGGGATGCTTCAACTCCCGGGCCGACAAGTCCAAACTTAACATCGTACCCAGCTCTCAGCGATGCTTCCACATCGGAGCCGTAGAAAGGATATATGTCAACTGTATAATCGGCACTGACTCTTTTTGCTGTTTCGATCAAATTCCTTACAACCGAATTATCGTAAGGACCGCCTGAATCCTTAGCACATATCGAAACTACGAATTCGTCAGTCTTCAAAGTATCGCCTATCGCGCCCATATCGACCGAAATAATCTCTTCACAGTCCTCAGGCAATGCCGCAGAGGCTCCGTGACCTACCTCTTCATAGTTTGAGAAGAAGAGATATGTTTTTCTTCCAAAGGTCAATTCACCGGAAGAGGCCCTTCTTGCCAGATCAAGTAAGACAGCCACGCTCGCTTTGTCATCTAGGTGCCTTGACTTCACAAAACCATTTTCAGTTACAGTTACTCTCGGATCGAATGAGACAAAATCACCTGCTTCTATTCCCAGTCTTTGAAGTGCTTCAGCGTCTTTAACTTCTTCATCGACACGAATTTCCATATTAGAAATCTTCCGCTCAAGGGTTCGAGCGTTTTCGAAGACGTGAACTGAAGGTGAAATCGACTGAATAGTACCTGTAAAGGATTTGCCGGATTTTGTGTGAACGATGCAGTTTTCGTTTTCTATGCTGTTCATAGTGAAACCACCGATATTCGTCATCTCAAGCCGCCCATTTGGCTTCAAAGACTTAACCATTGCTCCAAGAGTATCTACGTGAGCTGCCAATACTATCGGTCTCTTCTGCCCTCCTATCTCGACGACAAGAGCACCCTTTCTGGTTCTGCGTGGATTGAGCCCCATTCCTCGGAGTTCAGAATCCAGATAAGTAATTATCGTATCGGTGAAACCAGAAGGACTAGGTGTCTTGACTAGATCTACTAGTTTTTCTACAAGAAACTGCTCCGAGTAATTCAAAGAACTCCCCCCACTTCTATCTGAGCATTCCTCTGACAATCATGTCAGTTGCCTCTTCTTCACTCAGACCCTTGGACATCAATGTCTCCATCTGCTTTACGTTTACTCTTCCGATCGATGCTTCGTGAGTAAGCTCGGCCTTTTCATTTGTGACGTACAACTCGGGAACCGTTCCGACCTCTACGGAGTCACCTTTGATAATCTCGTTGCATTCTATGTGTCCTCTTGAGAAAGGTGCATTACCATAGGCTTTGTTAATAATCTTGGCCCTGCTTCTATCAGTAGCAAATACAGTTGTCTTTGCTATCCCAGAAGAGCCCTCGCCATTCAGGTAGAGTTCTTCATCTATTTCGACATAGTCATCTTCACGTTCATAAACTTTGGATTCTATATGAGCCGATGCATATTTCTCAAGAGAAACATTCATCTTTACGAAAAGCTTTCCGACCCTGGTCTTCGTGAGATAAAAGAGATTCCGAAAACTACCGCCCTCTCTGACTATTGTGTTATACGTCGCCTTGACAGTTACACCGCCATCCTTACTGTGCATGTGCGTGTCTTCGTACAACATCTCGGAGTGTTTTCCAACATCTGTATCGGCGACCATGGAGTGCGTAAAATTCACACCGCTTGGAAAGACGCAGTGAGAAATGAATTTCACCTTGGCTCTGTCTCCCAAATGGTTATGAATGAGAATGTCTTGAGTTCCTTCTGGCTTCAAGTAACCTGTACAGAGATGGATGGGATTTTCTATTACAGTGCCATCATCGATGTCAATCCAAATCTCTACTCCGTTGTCCAGTTCTTTTGCCCTCACATGCACACTATCTACTGTATTCTTGCCAATCACTTTATTTCCGCTAACAATAATTGATACAATATCCTTCCTCAAGAAATCAGAGACATTGCCGCCTGATTTCTCATACTCCTTGGCAATTGCCGTGAATTCTCTCTCGTAGTTTGATTCAATCATTTGCAAGACCGCCTTCCTTAACCGGCTCATTTATGTGCTGACAGCTGTCACAGAGTTTTCTGTAAAAACTCACTATTTCTTCCGGTACACCAGAAGCAAGCATTCTGCCTCCGCAAAGTAGGTACGCTTCGTCCGCCAGCCTTGCAATTTCCTCCCGGTGGGTGATGATTATAACTATGGAACCTTTGTCTCTAAGCCTTTCGAGTACATGCTCAATCATTTCCATAGACATTATGTCTATGCCGGAATCAGGCTCATCGAGAATAGTGACTCGGGGATTTAACAGGATTATTGAAGCTAGTTCAACTCTCTTTCTCTCACCGCCGCTCAGCGATTCATCAACAAACCTATCCAGGTACTCTTTCTTGAGCCCCACTGTAGAAAGTGTCTCATTGAGTTCTTCTTCAGAAAGCTTTAGTTTGCCGCCAAGAGTAAGATATTCTCTAACCGTAAGACCCTCAAATCTTACCGGTTCTTGCCAACCAAGAGAGATGCCTTTCCTTGCTCTCTCAGATACTGACAAGAGATCTATCTCTTCTCCATCAAGGAATATATTTCCCTCGTAGTCTTTATGCGACTCAAGACCCATAAGAACATATGACAGTGTTGATTTTCCAACGCCGTTGTTTCCGAGAATTGCGTAAACTCGACCCTTTTCAAAAGAAGCCGTGAGATTGTTCAAAATCTTGCGCTCTTCCCGGACTAACTTGATTTCTTTGACCTCTAGCATAAACATACCTCCATTTGCATTAACACAATCATAAGTCCGATTAATAACGTCCACATTACTCGGCATATTACCTGTGTAACGCTCCGGTGACTATTGATCTCTCACCACAACGAGTGAAGCTGTAGGAACTTCTCGCTTTTGCTGAGGGCTGTCTTAGCTTTGCTCAAACCTTCTTCAGAGAGCCCTCCTTCCTCAATCTCCTTTGAGATCTCTATTGAAGTATCTTTGCACCAGGAATGCACTTTTCCATATAGATCGTCAAACCAAGCTTTTGAAACATGTTCTTTGAGAGGAGTCAGTTCTCCTATCGAGCCTAAAGGAACCACTCTATCGGTGACTTTCATTACACTCCATGCGAACACTTCTCTTTCGGCTATTTCAAGCACCTTATCCAATGCTTCCAAACCGTAAAGCAGGAGCAGGTTTCTCGAGTACTCGCCGTAAATGTTATCGTTCCCTTTTTGCCATCCTCCGGGATTGTAATGAATAGCAATATCATAAAGAGTCGTAAGGTCTTCTCTTTCTGATTCTGGAATTCTTCTGATCGTCTCTATAAGATTATTCAGGCCGTTACTGCTAATTACGTAAGGATCCAAATTCTCAAGCTCGTTAGCAATCATTTCGGAAGAGGCAATTATTCGAAAGAGAAGATTAGCTGTATTCCTTACTACTTGAAGATCGGGAGATGTTTTTAGGGATCGTAATAGCGCATCTATAGCGTCGAGAGTCACTTGATAGTCGATAAGCAGATTGACATCCAGAGTCTCCAGCATACCAGATACATCGGTTGCCGCAAGGTCTGTTCGCAGCAGACCTGGCAACTCCCTAAGGTATGAGTGATCAATTTCGAGATCGCCAATCATACCGCCTGGTGATGTGTCTTCATTGAGCCAGGTTGAGAAGACATCTTCTCTGGCGAATATCTCTGCGAAGACAGCGGCTACTGCCTTTCCAGACATATTGAGCTTCAACCGGAAATCTTCCTTTCTCTGTGCAGTCAGATACATGTATCCTATGTAGGCCTCTGATAGGTATTGTCCCCTAGATATCTCCCTTGATGTCGATAGATTGCGCATCGCGGAGTAGAAGCTATTTGATGAGTCTTGCCTTGCCCTGAGAAGCGCGGAAGAAGCAGATCTTAGCTTCGAATCAAGTGTGGATAACGCACGTGAGAATGCCTTTTCCCGTTCTTCAGACGCCATATGTTGAAGTAACTCTTCAGGTGCTTCTGGATAGGTCTCCCGTAATTCACTTAACCTATCAGAAATATAACTATCCTGTTGAAGATAGGCGTACTTTCCCTCATATTTCTCAAGACTCTCAATTTCTCTCTTGATACTTCCGATTGAGTTAACCAACTCCGGAATCTGCGGGTTTGTGTTTTCAATTCTTCTGTAGTTAATGTAACCTCTTGTGAAAAGGCCTTCCGCGAAAAATATTCTACTCATTAGAACTGATGTGCTCAGAGCGAATACAACTAGAAGAAGAGGAAGTACCTTTGATAGACGAACATGGACTCTATTTACCTCCAAGAACTCCGGGTTCATAATATATCCAAAAAGGAAAACAGCGAATAAAGCGTTTGGCATCAGATGACCCGGAAAAGAGAGTACTGAATGAACGAATATTATAAGTAGACCGGCTTCGAGGAAAAGATACTTGATGACCTTTTCGACAGAGGAAGACTTCTTCACCACCTTGATAGTATAAAAAAGCATAGCTACTATGAAAGCAATTATCAAAGCAATCCCGATTACTCCCGTTTCGCCCGTTTGCTGAAGATACTCGTTGTGGGTTCGAATGCTATTGAGTCCTGCAACATACATGTATTCAGGTTCTTCAGTCAGAACCTTTCCCATATTCTCAGTTGAAAGATACTTGTATGATCCAAAGCCTGTACCTAGCAAAGCTGAGCTTTCCCACTGTTTGATTGCTGCTTTCCACTGAAGAATTCGCACATCAACCGAAATGCTGTCTTCAGTTGTATAGGTTAGTCTCTCAGAGAAGCTGAAACGGCCGCTTGTCAAAGGATTGTCTCCAGAGTAGACAATCATTATGGCTATCGAGGAAATAATGAGAAGGGTGACAAAAAGCTTGCTAAATGCAGCAACAAAGGAACTGAGTTTGAACCTCAGAAGCGAGAAGATCAAGAAGACTACCAGAAAGACTACCGATACTATTACCGAATAATAGACCGCCCTTGTCTGGCCTATCATTATTACTATCAAAAAGAGTGAGAATAGAGAGAGGTAGAAGATGTGCCGAATCCTCTCATGCCTCCAGATTCTCTTTTTGGAAACAGCTAGGAAAGCAGCGGGGAACAGCAGCATTGCCATTAGATCGGTCGTGAAATTCACGTTTCCTATTACGGATGAGAGATTTCCTCTTGTGAATGGGTTATTCTCAGTTCCCCAAAGCAAACCATATCCCGTGTAAAACGAAAAGACAGCATCGACGGCTATTACAAGTCCCGCAAACATAAATAACTGGAGGATTATCAATAGGGTATCGGATCTCTCTGCAGAAATCAGAACTGAGAAAAGCACAAAGAGAAGCAGATTCATCGCGAAACCAAGCGACGTAAGAAAGACCTGAGGCAGGGTCCCAAGCAACTGAAGAGTTGTGAGGCAGGCGTAAACGCCAAACAACAGAGCGAAGACCTGCGGGACTGAAACACCCAAGCGACAAGGCTTTCTTACTGCTTTCAGAGAACTGAAGACAACAAAAACTGCTATCGAGACCGATGCAAAATAGAACTTCGGTATTCCCATGTCCCAGGTGAAGCCCTTGATTGCAAAAAGCGAAGATCCAAAAACTAGCACAGCAAGAAACAAGAATCTTCCTTTGCTCATTGTGTCCCCCACAGTCTGCTCTCAGAGCCCCAATTACCGTGATTGACTAAGACTCGTGAGAGAAATGCTACCCCACTACCGTAACGATTATCTCCCTATTTCTGGGACCGTCAAATTCACAGAAATAAACGCACTGCCAGGTTCCCAACAAGAGTGAGTGATCACTGAATGGAATCGAAATTGAAGATCCAACAAGAGTTGCCTTTATGTGAGCGTCTGAGTTTCCTTCCAGGTGTTTGAATTCACTGCTATTCGGAATCGTATCTACCATCCAATGCAAGATATCATGAACAACATCTGGATCGGAGTTTTCATTGATTGTGATTGCAGCGGTGGTATGTGGCACAAAGACATTGACAAGACCACGAGAGGCTTCTGACGCTGTGACAGACTGGATTACGAGATCTGTAATATCTATTAGCTGGTTCCTAAGGCTTGTCTTGACGGAGTATCTCATGGCAAATCAGTGGAAAACAACGTTTGTAATGATAACCACATAACCGTTGTGCTCTTCAAGCTGAACCTTGACATTCTCTTCCTTCACCTTGTATTTATCGGCGACATAGGTCTTTATCTGATGTACCATATCTTTGCCGCTGTTTTGAAGAATATCCTGCGGTATTACCTCTCTCACCGGTACTGAGTATCTCCTGCCACCGGTTATGGAATCAAGTCTATCCTTTGCTTCTTTTCTGCTTCCCTCAGTCTTTTTCTTCTTCCTGAAAAGTCCAAAGAACATACACTTCAACTCCCTCTTAATTTCTTCTGAAGATGCGCTTCAGGAATTCAAGGAATCCTTTCGATCCATGCTCAAGGATATCCTGCTCGACCGGGATGGGCTCCCCATTCATCCTCAAAGCAATGTTCTCGAAGACCTTTCCGATTCCTTCACCGTTTCCGTTCAGGATAACCGGCACGCCTTTGTTTGTGGCCACGATCACTTCATCGCTTTCGGGGATGATTCCAATCAAATCTATTGCGAGATTCCCCTGAATATCCTCCCTAGTAAGCATATCACCGCGTTTGACCATCTGAACTTTGAATCGGTTTATAACTAGCCTGATATTTGCTTCCTGCATTCCAGAGTTTTCAAGAAGTCCGATGACACGATCCGCGTCAGTAATTGCGGGCAGTTCAGGAGTGGTTATTATCAAGGCCTTTTCAGCTGCAGCGATTGCATTTCTAAACCCTCTCTCAATTCCTGCAGGAGAATCGACAATAATGTAATCAAACTTCGGATAAAGTTCTCCGATCATCTTCTTCATATCTTCTGGGGAAAGCATCTCTTTCGTTGCTATTTGAGAGGCTGCAAGTAGATATAGCCCTTTGATCTGCTTGTGCCTCACCAGCGCTTCGGAAGCCGTTACCTTACCATTTGCAACATCTAGAATTGTATGAACAACTCTATTTTCAAGGCCCAGCGCGATATCGAGATTCTTAAGGCCTATGTCTGCATCAATAAGACAGACCTTAGCCCCCTTGTTGGCAAGAGCACAACCAATATTGGCCGTTATTGTCGTCTTGCCGACTCCCCCTTTTCCGGAAGTCACAACGTATACTTTGGCCATTTCTATCTACCTCCAGCCGTTAGACTTTTCTGAATTATAGCATTACATTGACACTTCGACAGTATCCTACCAGCCGTTCAGTAATCTGCCAGTTCAAAGATACGGAACAGACAGAATTTCAAATACTTAGTTTCGAAGATCGAGCTTACCTCGGGATGATCTAGGGGCTGACCTCCTCTGAATACAATTACACCAACTTTCTTGCTGTCGTGAAAAGCGTCATTAACAGTCCGAGACCAATCTTCTTCCGAAACGATCTGAGTACATGAAGAAGATGCAAGAAGGGCTTGATCCTTCAGGATTTTCATTGCCCGCAGGTTGAGTTCCTTATATCCTCTCAGTGCGCTCCTCTTCGATGACGGAGTCTTTGCCATCGCCGGAGGATCAATTATTACAAGATCGCTTCTTGAGAGACCACCAGCTCTCAAATAATCGAAGGCGTTTGCCTTCACAAATTCACAACTGGCCGTAAATTGATTTGCTTCTGCTGTTTCCCTGGCAACTGAAAGAGCCCTCTCCGAAGCGTCAACCAGAGTTGCTCTTCGTGCTCCCTTCTTTATGCAGTGGAACGAAAAATTGCCCGTATAAGAAAACACGTCGAGTATATCTCGGCCGGTCGCATACTGAGACAATCTCTCTGCATTTTCTCTTTGATCGAGGAAAAACCCGGTCTTCTGACCTTTAGTATCGGCAAAGAAAGTGATTCCATCTAAAGAAAACGGGAGAAGCTCCGGTCCGCTTCCGTAAATCCAATCTTCTCTTGATTCCAGGCCTTCTTTGGTGAGGGAGATTCCCTCGCTCTTTTCGAATATCCCCTTCGGTTTCAAGACTGAGATCAAGGCCTCAACTATCACATCTTTCAAGCGAGCTATGCCGAGTGTGTTGAATTGAACAACGAGCCACCCCGAAAACCTGTCCACTATCAATCCGGGAAGTCCATCTGCCTCACCGAAAACGATTCTCATGGCATCACTACTTTTCAATAGTGAAGACTTCAGAAAGGCAGACCTTTCTATCTTTCTTGAGAAGAAATCGACGTCAAATCTGCAATTTCTCCTTGTCAGAAGCCTCACTCTGATCGTGGAACCTGAGTTATAATAGCCCCTACCCAAAAATTGACCGGAATGGGTTAAGACATCGACTATGGATCCGTCTTCAAGAGCGTCACTCGTATCAATTTCGTTGTCATAGACCCACGGATGACCGAATGCAATCCGCCTTTTTATTGATCTTCTGAGAATCACTCTTGAGCTCAATCGCTCTTTATCTCCCTGTAAAGCTCAGCAAAGAACTGCTCATCGAAATCGCCGGGTGTCTTTTTCAAATGAGACGCTTTCGCTGTCTGTTCTGACCACTTCTCTATTTCTTCATCCGAAATTCTTAGAGCAACCCTTTCCACACCAAACTTCTTCAAGAAAGCGTTAAGCTCATCAAGATCTTCAAAAGGTTCGATGGCACTGGCTATTCTCTCTGGATCGGCTTCAGCAATCCGCCTGAATATTCTGATCAACATGAGTGCATTAGCCATTCCGTGTCTCACCCCTTTGAAGGATGAAAGGGGATAACCGGCTGCATGAACAGCCGTTGTTCCTGTATGAGCAATCACTATTCCTGCTACTGTGGCAGCGTACTGTATCTGCCCTCTCAAAGAGACGTTGTCTTCGTTCATTAAGACTTTTCCAAGCAATTCCTTGATAATTCCAGTTGCCTCCCTGGAAAGCATCCTAACAAGTGGATTTTTCCCTTTGTTAACTACCTCTCCCTCCACTGAATGAGATAGTGCATCTAGTGCAGTCGCAACAGTCACGTCTGTGGGCATCGTTACAGTGTACCTTGGATCGAGAAAGGAGATGTAGGGAAAAGTTGAGGGCATGTCGAAGCCCTTTTTTGTTCCTTCGCCGTCAGTTAGAATTGAGTATGGTGTAACTTCACTGCCTGTGCCGGATGTAGTAGGAATTGTGATTATCGGAAAGGCAGGAAGATGTTGTCCAGTGTACAGATCTCTGCAACTGTATTCGCTGTTCCTTCCAATTACTGAGATCGCTTTGGCGGCGTCAAGGGGACTCCCCCCACCGATTGCGATCACAAAGTCACATCCGTTGGCCGAGAGCTTTCTTCCGCCCTTTTCGATCGTTGCGAACGAGGGGTTTTCTTCAACTTCATCAAATACAAAGTTCGGAATATCCAGACCCTTTAGTACGGTCAGTACTTCATCCAGCGCCCCGCATTTCTTGGCGGACGATTTCCCGGTAACTAAGAACGCATTTGTTCCAACTTCCCTCAGTAACTCGGCGTTCTCACTTATTATCTCGATTCCGGCGAAAATCTTTGTCGGCAGGAAATACTTCCACATCTAATCACCTTCTTAACAACAGTTTCTTAAGCAGCTCTTTGGATTCGCTGATCGTAGTGTCCATCTGTGACCAGTAATGCTCTTTAAGATTCATCGGATTTTTCAGTGAACTGTTAATAGCCAGGCTCAAGCTCTCACAACTTCCTTCAAAAAAGAGAGCACAGTTCCTGTCTAGTGATCTAACGAATCTATCGAGTTTAGTGTTTTTCTTCCAAACAAATGGAACTCCAAGAGAGATAGCTAGTATTGCTCCGTGAAGACGCTCAGTAATTATCAGTTCCGCATTGTTGAAGATTCTTATCATTCCTTCAAGGTCTTCGGGAGGCTTCCTGACTTTGAATCCATTTGATCGCGCCTTTGATTCAAGCTCACTTCTCTTTTCTTCATCATGATGGTTATGGAAGCCCACAGCACAGACTTCGGTGAGATTGTTGAGTCTCAAAGAACTTAGAACATCGTCAACGTTGGTTCCATTCTTCAAGACTATAACTGCAAGGCCATCCTCCATCGTTCGTTTCTCAGGAATTATCCCTTCTTTCTGCAGGTAATACGGGCCATAGTCTGTCCCCAAAATCACACTCCTGGAAATCGACGCAAAATGCTTATAACTTACTTCATCTCTCATCACTCCGTACGTCAAGGGATTCTTCAACAACTTGTTTAGAGCATTTCTGTTAACAGACTTGCCCACCGGACCGAACCCCTGTGAGAGAAATAGAAGAGGCTTGCCATTTCTTAGCGTATGTTTTGCAATCTCATAGTAATATAAAAAACTTCTCCAGCTTGTCTGATCCTGAAGAAGATTACCTCCTCCAAAGACGGTTACTATCGAGTGCTTAATCGAATTTTCGAGATCGTTTATGCCGAATCTCTTGATCAACCTGATGTCGAGTTTTGAAGGGAATCTGTGAGTTATGTTGTCTATATGAGAAGCAGCCGGCAAATAGACCG
>NZ_DIXC01000025.1:0-3856 GCF_002435945.1 Mesotoga sp. UBA6090 | reverse complement strand
CGGCTTTCCCATTTCTCTACTGCCTTCTGGCGGTGTTGCTGGGAGAACTGCTTGTTTTTGCACTGATTTGGAAAGAGAATGGTTGGTTGCCTGTAGTTTTTCTGGCTACTGCTGTACTCCTTATCTCCTCGAAGCAGATCAGTCCACTGACGTGGTTGGTTTTCTTCGGAATAGGTTGCTTCGCCCAAATCGTAACGCTTAAACTTCCTGACACGGGTAAGGTTGAATATGTTGGTCGAATTTGTAAAGGAGGAGCTGGAAGTATCGAGGCAAGTATGGGAAAGATACTCGTTGATGGTGAGTGGACGAATCTTGCCCCCGCTGTGAATATTAAGCTTTCAAATAGAGATACGACAGCTTTTCCGGGCCAGATAATTTGGACTGCCGGTACGTTGGAAAGGCAGGAGTCTTATCCGCTATTCAAGATTGTTTCAAGTGTCGAAGGATGCATAGATAGAGTCGAGATTATCTCTTTTCCAGGGAAATTCGTTGATGGACTACTTTCAAAGTATAGACTGGAGAACACGATAGCCGCGGCAGTTTTCACCGGTAACAGAAGGCACATCGATTATGAAACCAGGGGGAGAATCTCAGATCTCGGAGTAGCTCATCTCTTTGCCGTTTCAGGTCTACACATTGGCTTGATGTATTTATTGGTTCATTCTCTGCTCTCGTTTCTTATGTTGGGCAGAAACACAAGAATCCTGATCTCAATTACGATTCTCTTCTTTTACACGCTGTCTACCGGCCCGGCAATCTCGGCACTCAGAACTTTCCTAATGCTGTTCTGTTATTCCATATTCAAATTAATCGATTACCGCCAGCACCCGCTTAACATTCTTGGAATCTCGGGAATGACTCTCGTTATTGCTCAACCTTCAATCGTTGCATCCATCTCTTTTCAGCTGAGTTTTTTTGCCACGGCTGCTCTGCTCATCTTCTTGCCTGAAATCGAGAATAGGAATCTGATTGGCCAGGCTTTTCTGGTTGGTTTGATCGCACAGACAGCGGTCATTCCACTCTCTCTAAGCACATTTGGAACGTTATCGATTGTCGGAATACCGCTTACTATAATCATGGTTCCTATATTTGTTGTTCCTGCGTATGTGGGAATGATAGTCATCTTAGTGACAGATCTCCTGGGACTAAGCGTGATAAGCGATTTTGTTTCGGGAAGCCTGAGAGTCATGTCGATCTTGCTCGAAGAGACTACGAAGAGAATTGGGGAAGCGCTTCCGTCGATACGCCTTGAACCGTTTCCGGCTTATCTGGTGTCATTGTTGTCACTGTTTCTGTTTTTCATTGTATTCTGGCACTTCGGACACAAACCGTAGAACTTTAGTTGATGATCATCTATTGTATAGCCAGTCTTTGATTTTACGAGCTCCTCAAGTTCTTCAAGGTTGTCCAGATGAAATTCGACAACTGCCCCGCAATTAATACAGATTATGTGATGATGGTGATGCTCTCCCTTTTTGACCGGTTCATACCTGACTATTCCGTCTCTGAAGGTAATTTTCCTGAGGAGTCCGATTTCCACAAGTAACTCGATCGTCCTGTAGACTGTTGCCTTGCTTATGCTGAATTTTCTTCCCTGAACCTTCTGATATACTTCGTCTGCACTCAGGTGATCCGTTTCAGCCTCTAGAAAGAACCTAAGCACATATTCTCGCTGAGCAGTCATCCTCTGATTTCTCTTCTTCAGTTCTGCCCTAAGCAGGTCTTTTTTCATAATCAGCCTCCGTTCAAGCCGGACTGAGTTACATTATGGGTTTTATATCTATCTTCCAGCCAGTTAGTTTTGCTGCTAGTCTCGCGTTTTGGCCACCCTTTCCTATTGCAAGAGATAGCTGAGTTGGCGAGACATAGACTACGGCCTCACGGTTTTCGGGATTCGCGATTTTCACTTCCAGAGCCGAAGCGGGCGCAATCGAATTTCCAACGAATTCGGCTGGATCGTCGCTCCACCTCAAAATGTCGACTTTCTCGGGCTTTATTTCTCTCAAAACTTCGGCAATTCTTGTACCGCTTTCACCAATACAAGCCCCCACCGGATCAACCTTAGTATTCTGGCTGAATACAGCAACTTTCGACCTGATGCCTTCTTCCCTGGCAATTGCTTTGACTGTGACGTCTCCTCCAGCAATTTCCGGAACCTGAAGTTTTAGCAGTTCTATGACAAACTCGGGTGTCCGCCTCGTGACAAGCAAACGGGGTCCTCGTGCAGACCTGGTGACGTCCACAACAAAGACCTTCATAAGAGAATTTAGTCTAGGCTGTTCTCCAGGGATGAGTTCCTTCGTGGGAATTCTGGTTTCCAGTTTGCCGATTCGAAGATCAATCCATTCGGCGGTAACTCTCAATATCTCAGAAGTAGTTGCGGTTCCCTTCATATCGACGTACTTGTCGAACAGGTTTTCCTTTTCTCTTTCACGGATTTTCTGAATTAGAACCTGTCGAGCAGTCTGAGCGGCAATTCTCTTGAATTTCTTTATGTTGAGTTTCTTCTCTATTATTGAGCCAACTTCAACTGTAGAATCGATTTTAAGAGCTTCCTCCAGCGTCACTTCAACCGAAGGGTTTTCGACTGATTGGACTACAGCAAGCCTTTCGAAGACCTCTATGTCTCCTGTAAGCCTGTCTATTCTGACGTCAACATCACTTTCGGAAGCAAAGTTCTTCTTATAGGCACTTTGCAGTGCTTTCTCAAGTATATCTAAGACTTCTTCTTTTTCAATGTTCTTTTCGTCCTGCAACTGATCCAGGGCTTCCAAGAGATTGAGATTCATATGAACACCTCACCGTCCAAATCATAGTTTTAGGTTAGCACGTCTTACGTCTGAAAAGTGGAATGCTATCTCTTTACCGTTCTCGGAACTCTCAATAGTGATAACGTCGCCTTCGCACGAGATAATCTTCCCAATCACAACAGAAACCCCTTCAACGGGTTCTTGGAGAATTACTTTAGCCTTCTCGCCTACGAATCTAGCATAATCTTTCAGGCTTCTGAGAGCGCGTTCCAGCCCAGGTGACTCTACAACCAGATCATATGAAAATGGCACGAGGTCCGCTGAATCAAGCGCCTTACCAAACTCGGCTGAGAACAATTCGCAGTCGCTAATAGATACATACCCATCTAGCTTATCGATCGTGATTTTCACTAGTCTTTTCTTTCCTCTTCTCGAGAGTCCGAGATCATAGATCGAATAGCCAAGGTTACTTGCGACTTCGTTTGCCAGTTCAAGCAACTCTTTCTTCAGGTCCTCCACAAACAACACCACCATA
Source organism: Mesotoga sp. UBA6090 (assembly GCF_002435945.1). NCBI lineage: Bacteria > Thermotogati > Thermotogota > Thermotogae > Kosmotogales > Kosmotogaceae > Mesotoga > Mesotoga sp. UBA6090. Next base: position 571 of record NZ_DIXC01000025.1, on the reverse strand, counting down.
ATAAAAAATAGAGGGCAAAAAAGCCCTCTCCCTTTGGGAGTTTTCAACTGGTACAATTATAACTCTTTTGCCCACGCCAGTCAATATTGCGATATGCATCACAAATAATCTACTCGAAAAGGGTAACGTTGCATCAAAAATAAAACTACTCGAAAGGTAAGGATCAAGGGGATAATCTTCGCGAATGCCAAGTTGAAAGAGGTAGATGCGAAGATGAAGAGAATAGACATGACTGGATTGATTGAGAAATACTCAAAGAAGTACAGGGAGGCTGAAAAGAAGGAGAAGAGTAGAATTCTTGACGAGTTTATTGGAGTAGCGGAGTACAACCGGAGCTATGCGTCATTGATACTCAGGAGAGGTTATTCTAAGAAGAATGAGAGAAGCAATTTCACAAAGAAACGTGGGAGAAAGAAGAAATATGATTTTGAAGTATTGAGAAAACTTGTTGAGATATGGGAGATCCTGGACTTTCCTTGCGGCAAGAGATTCAAAGCCATTATTGAAGAGGCGATAGAGAATCTTAGCAAGAATGGTCATTTGTCTTTGACAGAAGAGATCAAGCAGAAGC